>DATKXK010000010.1:300000-545713 GCA_035529075.1 Acidobacteriota bacterium
GGTGCCCGATATCTCCATCGACCTGAACATCCTGTCCTCATTGAATGCGTTCGTCGCGTCAAACGCCGAGACCGGCGTTTTCGCCCTGTTCGTGTGTGTAACGCTGCTGGCGTACTCGACCGTGGACCGGCTCGTATTCAGGCGGGCATACGAGCGCCTGTAGCCGCCCCCGGGCCGGCACGTCTCTTCGCCCGAACCGCCTACCTGATCAGCTTGAACTCTTTGATACGATCGAGGCGAAAGGTCCGTTCGCTCTCCGTCAGTTCGCAATACGCGGAGACATAGAAGTTTGACTTGTGCCAGTGGACCTGGGAGGGTCGTATTACCCGCGTCTGCGCCAGCTGGCTGTCGCGCTGGTACGATATCTCCAGCCGTCGCTTTTCGTCGATAGCCACCCGGATATCGGCATACTCGCTGGGTAGTTCGCGGGTTTCACCCTGCCACTGGGCCATGGCGTAGGTTGTGAAGAGGCGTCGGAACGCCTTTAGATTGGAGACGTACGGAAACTCCTCCGAGGCATGCAGGAACAATCTCCAGACGAGCGCGGCGTCGTCAGCCGCGCGGTGATTCTGGGTCTTTGAGATATGGAACTGCCGGGCCAGCGACAGCAGGGAATAGGAGTCAAGGCCGGGGCAGAACCGCCGAAAGATATCGACCGTGTCGACAATGATGTTCTCGGGCAGGGGCAGGCCGGTCCGGTCGAGTTCACAGCCGATAAAGAAAATGTCAAACATGGCGTTGTGGGCCACCATGATTGCATCCGGACCGCAGAAATCCATGAATTCTTCAAGAACCGGAGCGACGGTGTCCGCGTTTTGCACCATCGAGTTCGTGATGCCGTGAATTGCGGCGGTTTCAGCCGGAATCGGCCTCTCCGGGTTGACCAGGGCCTGAAAGCGGTTGCAGGCGTATTCGCCGAGACGGAATTTTACCGCTCCCAGTTCGACAATCCGGTTGGCCGGAGCCCACAGGCCGGTCGTTTCGGTATCGAAAGCGACGAAGTCGAGGGTCTGAAGAAAATCAGCATCCGTCTTCTGCCACTTCATGCGCTCAGTATGCTGCATCCTAATTCGATTGACAATTGCTTTCTGCGGCGTATTTTACGAGTGGAGGTAAGGCAATGGATGAGCTGATCCCGTACCGCTCGAAACGGCAACTCCAGCCGAGGCCGTGTGTGTCATTCTCACACCGGTATAATTCTCTTGCCGCCTCAGGCCTGCAGGACGAGTAGCCGGCATCGCGCGTACCGCGATGATGGTTACTCTCGCATCGTAGTATTGTACCATCGAGAAATCTCTGACAAACTTACATAAGAAGGGTCTGAACATGGCTGTTATACTGGAAGGTTCCGGACTGACCGTTGACAAACTGGTCAGAATAGCAAGGAATGAAGAGAAGGTGGAGCTGCCGTCCGAGGCCGTCGAACGAATCAAGAAATGCCGGGCCATGCTGGAGAGGAAGATCCAGGCCAGGGAGATCATGTACGGTGTGAATACCGGGATCGGCGAGTTTTCTGAAGTGGTTTTAAACGACGAGCAGGTCGAGGATTTCCAGCGGTACCTCATATACAATCACTCCGCCGGTATCGGCGATCCGGCGCCGATCGAATACGTACGCGGCGCCATGGTATCCAGGATCAACGTCCTGGCTCGCGGGCATTCGGCCATTCGCCCCGAGATTCCACTGACTATGGTCGAAATGCTCAACCGGGGCGTCACGCCCTACGTCTGCCTCAAAGGCTCGGTCGGTGCCTCCGGCGACCTGGCGCCCATGTCACAGATCGCACTGCTCATGCTGGGCGAGGGCCAGGCTTACTACCAGGGGGAGTTGCTTGAGGGCAAAGAGGCGATGGACAGGGCCTCCATACCGGTTCCGGGGCTTAAGGCACGGGACGGCCTGGCCAGCATAAACGGCTCAAACCTGCTTACCGCGATGAGCGGGCTGCTCCTTTATGACGCCAACAACTGGCTGAAACAGGCGGAAATCGCCGCGGCCATGTCGCTGGAAGCGCTCAAGGCCAACATGAAACCGTACACGCCCATGTTGCACCAGGTTCGCGGGTTCAGGGGGGCCATGCGGACAGCCGGGGCTATCTGTAAACTGACCGAAGGCGGTGACCTGGCTGCGGGCAGGATCAAGTGCAAGGTTCAGGATGCGTACTCGATGCGCTCAACGCCGCAGGTGATCGGAGCCGCCCACGATGCACTCGCGTATGCCCGTTCGCAGGTGGAGATCGAACTGAACGGGGTCGGTGACAATCCCGTTTTCTTCCCTGACGAGAACCTCCAGCTCACCGGCGCCAACTTCCAGGGGACGCCCGTATCGCTCCCGATGGACATGGTTGGAGTGGCAATCACCATGGTGAGCGTGATGTCGGAGCGGCGCATGAACCGGTTGAACAATCCGGCCCTCAGTGTCGGCCTGCCGCCGTTTCTTACCAAGGGCGCCGGCATGTTCTCCGGTATGATGCTAAGCCAGTATACGGCTGACATGCAGATCGTCGAGCAGCGGATACTCTCCGCCCCGGCATCCATACAGTCCATTCCGGCCGCCGCCGACCAAGAGGATTTCGTTTCGATGGGCATGAACACGGCCATCAAGAACTTCCAGATCATGGACAACGCCTACGGTATCCTGGGCATAGAATTCATGGCGGCCGCGCAGGCCCTGGACTTTCGTGACTATGCGTTCGGCAAAGGCGTTACCAGAGCGAAGGAAGTCATTCGCAGGCACGTTGATTTTCTTGACATCGACCGGCCGTTGTACCCGGATCATACGAACATGAAGCAGCTCGTCAAATCGTGTGAGATTCTTCAGGAAGTGGAGGCGGCGGTCGGCAGCCTCGAGTGAGCCGGGGCGGTCCGGAATCTCCGTTCCCGGAACGGGCGTCTACCTGCGCACCTCGGCAGCCGGCGTCGAGAGCTGCTCGGCAATTTGAACCAGATAACGCATGCGGCGCTGCATGCGGCGGGACGCCGTCGGATACCAGCACCTGACGTCGACGATCCGTCGCGGCATCTCGGCCAGTTCGTAAAGTTTCTGCTTCCGGCCGAAGTACTCGAAATACAGCAGTCCGTCCTGGACGAACCCGCAGAGGCTCAGCACGTTCATCATGGCGAACCCGGAATCTTCGGGCGGCAGCCTGAGAAGATCACGACCCCAGCTTGCGTGCGTGTAGTCGGAGCCGAGCAGACCCATGATAGTCGGCAGGATATCAGTCTGGCTCCCGATTCTGCCGATTCGCCGTTCCTCGCTGCCCAGCGTGCCCGGTGAGTAGATCAGCAGCGGAATGTGAAAGTTCACCGGGTGAATCGTCACGGGGGCGGGTACCCACTTGGCGTGATCGGCGGTGAAGACGAATATCGTACTGTCAAAGAGCGGGCGTTGTCGCAGGCTGTCCATGAATTGTCCGAGGGCGAAATCCGCGTACAACTGTGCATTGAACACCTTTGAGCTGTCCGTATCGTCAAAGAACGCGCGCACCGACGAATCCGGCAGGTCGAACGGTTCATGATTTGACAGGGTCAGGATTGTCAGTTGAAAGGGGCGGGGGAGCGAGTCGATCAAAGGTACCAGCCTGTTGAAGACGATGTGATCCGGCACCCCCCACTCGGCGAAGACGTTTTCACGACCGAAATAGTCCTCGCCGAAAAAGCGATCGTACTTCTTGGTCCGGAGAAAGCCCTCCATGTTGTCAAACACCAGGTCACCGCCGTAGGCGAAGCAGTTGACGTAACCCCTCTCGTGCAGGATTTCGGAAAACGCGATAAACGGATGGTCGGCGTTGTACCTCGTCATGACGGACCGGCCGGGCAGCGACGGAAAGCTGCACAGGGTCGCCGTCATGCCGTAACTGGTACGGATGCCGCTGGTGTAGAACCTGGTAAAAAGCAGGCCCTGCCGGGCCAGGCGGTCGAAATTGGGAGTGAGCCGGTGGGGGCTGGCCAGCGCGGACGTGTTCCGTCCCGACCAGCTCTCCATGAGGACGACAATCACGTTGGGCCTGAAACCGTACGGCGGAGCCGGCTGGGTCGTCTTTCGCAGCAGCGAGCGGTCCGGTTCCAGCCACTCGTCGCCCGGTTGATCAAGCATCACGCGCACCGAGTCCAGCCCTTCGCGGAAATCAACGAACGGGAAGCGCTCAGATTCCGGTGCGTAAGATAGGCGTGAGTCATGGCCCTCTTCCGAGTATGCCCGTGCCAGAGTGTACACGCCGTTCAGACCGAGCTGGTTGACAAAATGGTTGTCGGAAACGTAGGCCAGCCCCCACCTGAGCGGAGAGGTTGATACGCGACCGCGAATCCCCAGAACCGCCAGCACGGCCAGGAGCACGAAAAAGGCTACTTGCGGCCCCCAACCCCGCCTGTCCGGCAGACCGCGCGTAAACCGCAAGAACCGGCCGAGAACGCAGGCAAGCAGCGCCGTCCCGACAAGCCATCCCGCAAGCACCGGGTAGAACATCGGATCGGAAACCACCAGATGCCAGAAGGTCCTCCCCTGGTTGAAGTACTCGATGGCCCGGAAATCGAGATGCGAGGCGAAATACGCGTAGTATCGGACGTCCACCAGCAGGAGCAGGACGCAAACCGACAGGCACACGGTCAGGTAGGTCAGGGCAGCGGCTGCCGTTGCCTTCCTCTTGAGCCTGACCCACGGCAGCACCAGCAAAGCCGGAGCCAGCAGGACCAGCACCACCGCCAGGTCGAAGCGAAGGCCGACCAGGAAAGCACTGCCCACGGACCAGGGATCGGATCCGCCGGCCGACGGATCAACACTTAAATAGAAAAGAAGGCGGGCAGCGGTGAACAGCGCCATGGCGAGGAAGAACACGAGGGCAATGAACACAAACGGGCGAGACGGCAAAAGTCGTCCTGCCCGGGGTCGTTGTGTAAGGTCGCGTCGGGCCATGCAGGGAATAAAGCCCTGGCAGCGGTGATGTCAAGGTCGTACGGGCACGCCGGCGCCTGATCACTCGTTTTCACATACGACTGCCGTACCGTATACCAGCAGTTCTGCCGCCCCCTGCATCATGGAGGACGTGGAGAACCTGATCATGATGATGGCGTTTGCACCGAGAGCCACAGCATCATGAACCATGCGATCTATGGCCTGCTCCCGCGATTCGGCCATCATCTTTGTATAATCCTTTATCTCGCCACCGACCACGTTACGGAACAGGGCGGCAATGTCCCTGCCGATGTGACGTGCCCGAATGGTGTTGCCCTTGACCAGGCCAAGGGTTTTGACAATCCGTTTGTGACAGATGTATTCGCCCGTTGACAGAATCACTTCATCACCTCCCGGTAGCGTTCGCGTCTGTGGGCAAAGAACCGTTCGCGGGCGTAGGAGACAAGCAGAAAAACGGCGCCGAGGCCGACCCCCGTGACGCCTAATTTGAGCCAGAGGGGATTGTCCGGGTTGGTATAAAGTGCCTGGAAAGCTTCGAACAGGCCGAAACTCAGCAGGATTACGGCTCCGAGCGAGAGGAAAATCCAGCCGATTCCGCGCTCCAGCTTTCGGTACAGCGAGCGCCAGTAGTTCTCCCAGATCTCATCGGGAAGATCCGCATAATGCATCATATCCGTCACCTTCTTGATCTTTCTCAAATCGTCCAGTTCGGCGCGAAGTTCCGGATTGGCGGCAAGCTCCTTTTCCAGGGCCTCGCGCTCGACCTGAGAAAGCTCACCGTCGATATATCCGGCCAGCAATTCCCTGAAATTCTTATCCATCATTGCGCCTCATAATAGCAGCCAGCCGTTTCCTGGCGTAGTAAAGCCGGGACATGACGGTTCCCCGCGGGATGTGCAGCAGCGAGGCAATCTCATCGTATGACATTCCCCGGAAGTGCTGCAGGACAATGATCTCGCGGTCATCGAACGACAACTCACGGAGCGCCGCAGCGAGCAGTTGCGTCGTCTCTTTGCGGACCAGTGCCGCCTCCGGGTTGTCGCGGCTGACCAGCAGGTAGTGAGCGGTGTCAAGATCCACCATTCGGTTCTCGCGGGAGGAGCGGCGCTTCAGCCAGGTCCGGCAGAGATTGGCGATTATCGTGTAAAACCAGGGGAGGAACGGTTGCGTCTCGTCATATGTCCGGGCTGACCGGTACACTCGCAGAAAGGCCTCCTGTGAGATATCAAAGGCATCGTCTTTATTGCCCACCAGACCCAGGGCCGTCCGGTAAGCCGTCTTCTTGTACCTCTCGACGAGGCACTGGAGGGCCTTCTTGTTTCCCTTCCTGATGTCCATGATCAGCTCAGAGTCGGTGTCCATCCTGCATTTTTCCTTCCCTGTTGGCTTACCAGCAAATCCGCAGCTTATTCAAAGACCAGGGGTGTTTTTTTCTTTTTTAGTTTGTCACTAACCTATTCTATTGCCTACCCTTAGCTAAATCAACAAGATTGACGGGACAGGGGAGAGCTTTACTGGCCATGCCACGGCACCATCGGGCTGACTGCGTGGCTGCGCTGCCCTTGAACCATAAGGTGATTTCAGAGGAGATATATCATGAGAGCGCGTAATCCGGCAGCCTTTATTGCCCTGCTTCTGCTCGGCTCCGGCATCATCGCCGGCCGGACCGAGGCGTCCGAATCCTCTGCTTTGCATCCGGTCTGCACATACTCGATAGTTGCATACGACAGCACGACGGGTCAGTTCGGTGCCGCGGTCCAGTCGCACTACTTCAAAGTGGCCGACGTTATCTGGGTCGAGCCGGGTCTCGGGGCGGTGGCCACCCAGTCGCTGGTGGATTTCGCCTACGGGCCGCTGGGACTGGAGATGATGAAGAATGGCCGGACCGCCCAGGAGGCGCTGGCCGGCCTGCTGGCAAGTGATCCGAACAGTTCGGTCCGACAGGTCGCCATGGTGGACCGTTACGGTAACGTGGCGACGCACACCGGCAAGAATTGCATCGCCGAAGCAGGCCATCGCCAGGGGAGAATCTACTCGGTTCAGGCCAATCTCATGCGCAACAACACCGTCTGGGACGCCATGGCTCAAGCCTTTGAAGAAACCCAGGGTGATCTTGCCGACCGTATGATGGCAGCCCTGGAAGCCGCGGAGGGCGAGGGCGGCGACATCCGAGGTAAACAGTCTGCGGCCATGATCGTCGTTACCGGCGAACCTACCGGCATGTCGTGGCTGGACCGAATCGTAGATATCCGAGTTGATGATTCCCCCGAACCCCTGGCGGAACTGCGCCGGCTGCTTAACATCACCAGGGCTTATGACTTCATGAACCAGGGGGACGAGTACATCGCCTGGAAGAAGTATGATGAGGCCAACGAAGCTTACGCCCGGGCCGCCGAACTGGCTCCGGGCAATCCGGAAATTCTGTTCTGGCACGCCGTCACACTGGTCTCCGTGGGAGAAGTTGAGCGCTCCCTGCCGATTTTCAGGGAGGTTTTCACAGCCGATGAATCCTGGCGTGAATTGGTACCGCGCCTGGTCGATTCGGGACAACTGCCTGACGACAAGGCGGTCATACTGAGCATCACCGTTCAGTAATAGTGAATCGGCACGGTCCGCGGTGACCGGATCAGGAGGGCACGTCTCAGGAAACCATCAGGCCAGCGGCTGAATCGTAAGGGGGGCTTACGCCTCTTTCGGCAGGGCGACCATGCGGTCAAGCTCTGCCGCGACGGCTTCACGCTCAAGCTTCTTCACGGTGATCAGCGTCCGGGCGTCAGACTTGGGGGCTTTTACAGCCACGTAATGGTGATCTGCCAGTCGCGCGATCTGGTGCAGGTGGGTAATGATGATAAGCTGGCGGTCAGTAGCCAGCTTTTTCAGTTTCCTGGCCACTTCATTGGCCGTCTGTCCACCGATACCCGCATCTACTTCGTCAAAGACGAGGAGTGAATGGTGCAGGTTGACGTTCTTTTTCTCGGCCGCCTTGAGGGCCAGCAGAACGCGTGAAATCTCCCCGCCGGAGGCCGTCTTCACAAGTGATTTCAGCGGCTCTCCCGGATTGGCGGAGAACAGAAAGCGCCCGCTTTCCAGTCCGTGCGGATGCGCCCTGACCGTGCTGTCGTCAAGCCGGATTCCGTCCGGGTCCTGCTCGTACAGGAACTCGAATTCAAACCTGCCCTGGTCAATGGCCAGTTCCGTGAGTTCCTTGGTGACGAGTTTCTTGAGGTATTCAGCCGCCTTACGGCGAACGGACGTCAGCGAGACCGCCTTTTCAGTGTAGGCAGTCTTCGTCTGTTCGGCTGTGTTCTGAAGTTCGGCGATGCGGGCTTCGGTATCGGGATGATCCCCGATTTGCTCATTGATCTCGGCCAGCGTCTGCAGAACGGCGGATTCGGACACTCCGTATTTTCTCTTGAGCTGATACAGTTCGTCCAGCCGGGCATTGATTTCATCAAGGCGAACCGGGTCGTCGGGAATACTCGAACCGTACTGCTCAATCAGCCGGCGCAGGTCTTCGAGTCGGTAGTCCATGTCGACCAGTTCCCGGAGTTGCTCGTCAAGGCCGTCGTCGATGGCGGCCATTTTCTCCAGTTCCCCGCGTGCCTGGCGCAAGTGGGTGAGAGCAGAACCATCTTCGTGATCGAGCGCCCGTTCGACGACGGATGCGGATTCCATGAGCGACCGGGAAGAATCGAGGATCGTCTTTTCGTGCAGCAACCGCTCCTCTTCGCCGACGGTGATTTTTGCTTTCTCAATCTCATCCTTCTGGAAGAGCAGAAGTTCCCGGTCCTTTGTGGACTGATCGCGCCGTGAGCGGAACCTGCGCAATTCGGCGGCCACCTTCTCCCAGTCGCCGAACAGGCTCGCAACTTCGTCACGGAGATCATCAAGCGCGGCGAAATGATCGAGAAAGAGCAGGTGGTTTTCCTCGCTCATCAGCATCTGGTTGGCGTGCTGCCCGAGAATCTCAGCCAGCGGCGCCGTTAGTTCTTTAAGCCGCGCCAGCGAGGAAGCCACGCCGTTGATCCTGACCTTCGAGGTACCGTTGGGGCGGATTTCCCGCTGCACCGTAAAGCGGTTGTCCTGGATGTAATCCTCGAAATCCTTCTTGTACTGTCCCTGCATGGTCGAGACATCGAACGTCGCCTCGACGCTTGCCTTCAGCTCGCCGGCCCGGATGAACTCCCGGTCGGCGCGTCCCCCGAGCGCAAGGGAGAGGGCAGTGACAATAACGGATTTGCCGGCTCCGGTTTCGCCGCTGAGAACCGACAGCCCCTTCTCGAACTGCAATTCGGCCCGATCAACCAGGGCGATGTTCGCTATTTTCAGGCTCTTAAGCATCACAGTCCCAACTGCTTCAGCCGTTCGACTATCTCCTCGGCCCGTTTCTGGTTACCCTCGGCCTCGGCCTCGCCAAGTTCTCTCTTTAATTGAGATCGGATGTCTTTCTGGCGTTTCTTAACAAAATCTTGGACCCGTTCCTTTATTTCGTGGTCCACTTTCTCCTGATCCCATTCCACGGCAGCCAGTTCGGTCAACAGAGAAACCGACTGATCGTCCTGAAAATGCTCGACCAGACGGTTGGCGCTGAGCGCGCCATCAGTCTCGTACTGGGTTATCATGGCTGCGTAAAGACGGGAAAGCTGGCGGGAATCGAAATCGTCCGGGCTGATCTGCTCGAAAATCGGGTCGACTGCGCCGGGGTAGCTCAAAAGCAGTGAGAGAAGTTCAAACTCGGTCTGGCTGTAACGGGTCGACCGTTCGGGCTCGACGGGCCGGGGGGCAACTGCCTGGCGGGCGCTGGTCAGGACCGACATGTCGATCCGGAGGGCCTGGGCGGCCTCCTGGAAAAAGATCGAGCGCCGCGTGGGATCGGAAATCTTCTCTCCCAGCGCGCCCAGTTCCTTGACCAGCTTTTCCCTGGCCACAATGCCGGTATCGTCGATCCGTACGTCTTTGACCCGGTACGGAATATATCCCAGTGCTTCGTGCCGGAGTTGCTCAATCCTCTCGCCGCCGAATTGCCGGGCCACGGAATCCGGGTCTTCACCCTCGGGCGGAATCATGACCTTGACTTCAATGCCGGCGTCGTACAGCGCGTCGACGGAGCGAAGGGCTGCCTGTTGCCCGGCTGAGTCAGCATCGAAAAAGAGGTACACTTCCCCGGCAAACCTGGCCAGCAGTTGGGCCTGCTGCTGAGTGAAGGCGGTCCCGGAGGAAGCCACGACATTGTGCACGCCGACCTGCCAGAGGGAAATGAAATCGAAATATCCCTCCACCACGATCACCGTTCCGGTGTCGCGGATGGTTTCCCGGGCGAAGTTCAGCCCGTACAGGACACCGCTCTTGCTGTATAGAGGTGTCTCGGGCGAGTTGACGTATTTTGCCGGTTCGCCCTTCTTGAGAGTCCTGCCGCCGAACGCAATCGGCCTGTTGCTGAGATTGAAAATGGGTATCATGAGCCGCTGGCGGAAGCGGTCGAAGTAATTGCCCTTCTTTTCGGAATAGCTGGCCAGTCCCGCTTTGACCAGTTCCTCGGGCTTGAGTCCCTTGCCCGTGGCGTGAGTAACAAGCCCGTCCCAGCGCTCGCCGGCCAGGCCGAGTTTGAACTGCTCGATACTGTCATCGCTGATCTGTCGTCTGTCTCGCAGGTAGCCCTGAAGCACCTTGTGGTACCGTGATTCAAAGAGAAGCCGGTGGTAGTAGTCGACCGCGACTTCGTGGGCGTAATTGAGGCGCTGCATCTGTTCGCGCCTGACGTCGGACACCTCATCCCGGATGACGACGCCGGCCTTGGCGGCGAGGTGTTTGACGGCTTCGACGAACGACATCTTCTCGTGTTCCATCAGGAAACGGAAGACGTTGCCCCCCTTGCCGCACCCGAAACAGTGGTAGATTTGCCGATCGGTGTTCACCTTGAAGGAGGGGGTCTTCTCGATATGAAAAGGGCAGACCGCTTCGTAGTTGCGTCCGCGCTTCTTCAGCCGGATATACTCGCCGATGATCCGGGCGATGTCGGTTGCCTCGCGAACCCGTTCTATGGTTTCCTGCGGAATCATTCTTTCAGTTTTACGATGGTGACGCCGGCGCCACCCTCGTTCCAGTTGCCGAGCCGGAGATCGACGACTTCGGGGTGTTTTCGCAGGTAGTCGGTCAGGGTCCGGCGCAGCGCGCCGGTGCCCTTGCCGTGGATAACGTATATTTGCGTAAGGCCGCTGACCACGGCTTTGTCAAGAAACTTGTCGAGAGCCTCGAGGGCCTCTTCGACCGTCATCCCTCTGAGGTGTATCTCCGGCGAAAAGGGCGCGCCGTTGTCAAAGCTGGTTCCAGCCTGCGCAGTCTGCTTGACGGGCCCGTCCGCAAGCGGCTCGAGATGGCGCAGTTCTACGACCGTGGTCATGGAACCTACGCGTACCCGAGCCCGGTCGCCGCGGAGCATGCGCTCGATCTCTCCCTCCTGGTCGAGCGTCAGAATGCGCACGCGGTCTCCTTTCTTGAGCTGTTCCGGCCACTTTGACCGTGGTCGGCCGGCTTCCAACTGCCGTTTCTGCGAAGCCACCTCCTGCTGCATCGACTTGAGATGCTGGTGCAGTTCCTTGACGGCTTTCTTTTCGGCCTGGGTTCGACGGATGTCCGCCACTAACCGTTCCGTCTCTTTGCGAGCGCGTTCCAGTAATTGCTCGGACTGTTCAAGAGCGTTTTTCTTCTCGGTTTCAATGTCGGCGTTCAGCTTATCCACCTGCGCCCGGTAGCCCTCCTCGAGCTGGCGGGCCTGGTTTAGACGTTCGGTGAGTTCTGCCCGGTCGTTTCGGACCGTCGCCAGCTCCGTCTCCAGGGCGGCAATCAGGTCGCTTAGTGAACGCTCCGCAGGTCCCAGCAGCAAGCAGGCATGGTCGCAGACCTCATCGGGCATGCCCAGCCGTTTCGCGATTTCCACGGCATACGAGGAGCCGGGGATTCCGACCTGAAGACGATACGTCGGGGCCAGCGATTCCCGGTCGAACTCCAGCGAGGCGTTCTCGATTTCCGGATGTTCCAGGGCGAGAGTCTTCAGGTAGGAGTAATGGGTGGTGGCGATGAGTCTTGAGCCTCTGGCAATCATATACAGGATTATGGCTTCGGCCAGCGCGGCACCCTCTTTGGGGTCGGTACCGGCCCCGATTTCGTCGAGCAGGACCAGCGTGTGTGGCGAGACGCCGTTGGTGGCGGCGACGACGTTCTTCACGTGTGAAGAGAAGGTCGACAGGGACAGTTCGATTGACTGCTCGTCACCGATGTCGGCGTAAATCTGGTTGAATATGCCGATCCGGGACTTTTCGTCGGCCGGAATCGGGAGCCCCGACTGTGCCATGAGGACGGTCAGACCGATTGCTTTCAGCGCGATCGTCTTGCCTCCCGTATTGGGCCCGGTAACGACCACGGCCTGGCGTGATTCATCCACCGTGAGCGTCAGCGGTACCACGTCTTCTTTCCGGCCGAGCTGGAAGATGAGCAGGGGATGGCGGGCGTCGACCAGTGAGAAGCCGGACGAGGTATCAATGGTGGGCCGGTTGGCATCGATCTCGACGGCCAGCGTTGCGGCGGCATGGATCATGTCCAGGATGCCGATCAGCCGGCAGTTCTCGCGCAGGGGATAGGCTCGCTGGGCGATTTCAGACGTGATGGCGCGCAGGATCCGGTCCAGTTCGAGCCGTTCGTCCTGCATCAACTGGTTTATCCGGTTGTTCAAGTCGACCGTTTCTTTGGGCTCGACATAGAACGTGGCGCCACTCTGACTTCGGTCGTGCAGAATGCCCATGTCGTTCGAGTACTGGCTGGCCACAACGGGGATGACATAGCGGCCGTTGCGCTGTGTCACCACGTCGTCCTGCCAGCCGGCCTGCTTGCGCTGGCCGGTAAGCACGCTCTCGAGCCGCGCGACAATCTTGCGGCGGGCGTCAAAAAGCCCCTCGCGAATCCGCTTAAGCTCGCGCGAGGCGTTGTCTCTCACCTCGCCGTTCTCGTCAATGGCTTTCCGTATTTCCTTTTTCAGTTCCGGGAAGGCGCGGATTTTTGGGAGATAGGCGGCCACGGCGGGAAACTTGGCCCGCTCCTCCTGGTCGTAGCCGTTCAGGTCCATCGACACTTCAACCAGTTCAAGGACCTTGAGCATGTCTTTGGGATCCAGAAACGATCCCTCGAGCAGCGCCTGGGTGAGGAATTCACGGCAATCCTCAAGCCGGTACAGGGGAAAGGCCGAGCCGAACCTGACTATGTCCTTCATCTGCGCGATCTCATCCTGCCGGCGGTCGATCTCCTCTTTGTCGAAAAGCGGCGTGATCCCGCCTACGACTTCAGTGCCATACGCGGTCAGGCACTTGCCGGCAACGGCGGCGATAACCTTTGGGAATTCCAGAGTTTGCAGTGTATGCTGGTCGATCATCGGCCCAGATTTCCAAAAGAAAAAAACCGGCTTCGAGCCGGTTTTTAATATATGCGAATCCTGATCAAATCAAAGCAGTTTAGATTTTAGCGTCGCCGAAGAAGTAATCGATCTGCCGCAGAACCTCGTGCACCTGCCGCCGCTCTTCGTCAAGAAGACCCTTTCCGGCCTGCCCTCCGCTCGGGGCAAACAGCAGCGTGTTCTCCACCTTTTCCATGAAGCTGGGGTTTTTCGGATGAATGAAGGAGGTGCCTTCGTACACGACGGGGATAGTCTTGGCCACGGTCGAGCCGAACAGCGAGGCCTCGAAAGCGGTGTAGAAATTACCCGGCATAGGCAGCAGGAAGACCAGGAAAGTCAGGAAGGCCACGGCCGTCCAGCCGCGCAGGAACCCGATCAGGGCGCCGCCCATCTGGTCCCGCCTCTTGGTCTCCTTGAGGTTTGCCACCTTGTAAAACAGCATCCCCATCAGCTTGAAGGCCGCATACGAGATAGCCAGAAGGAACACGAAGGACAGAAACGCACAAACGAGCGGAGAGCCGCCGATCCGCTCATAGACCCACACGGCGAAAACGTCGATGTAGTTGATCGAGGCGATCAGGGCAGAAAAAAAGACGATGAATGCAATCAGCTCGCGAATCAGGCCTTTCTTTGAACCGATGATGACCGACGCTAAGAGCAGTACGATAAGCAGGCCGTCAATCCAGTTCATGACACACTCCCCGTGATGAATTCATTCCTTTGACGAAAAATATAGGTGGGTGTTAAACTATTTGGCAAGGATTTCCGTAACCAGGTGATTGACCATCTTTCCGTCCGCCCGGCCTTTTATTTTGGGCATGAGGACCTTCATCACCTGGCCGATCATGCGCGTGGAATCGGCACCTGCCTCTGCGATGGCCGCCTCGATCATCTGCCTGAGTTCGCCTTCGCCGAGTTGTTCGGGCAGGTACGAAGTGATGATCTTCAGTTCCTGCTCTTCCTTTTCAGCCAGATCCTCACGGCCGCCTTGCCGGAACTGCTCGATAGACTCCCGCCGTCTCTTGGCGGCGGAGTTGAGCACCTCGACAGACTGTTCGTCGGTCAGATCTTCACCGACGGCGATCTGTCGGTACTTCCAATCAGATTTAAGGCCCCGAAGCACGCTGACCTTTGCCTTGTCACCGGCTTTCAGGGCCTCTTTAAGATGCTGATCGATTCTGTCCTGCAGGGCCATTAGATTCTCTCGGACAGATGGCGCATCTTGCGGGCCTTGCGCCGCGCTGCCGCCATCTTGCGCTTTTTCGTCTCTGATGGTTTCTCGTAATGCAGATGCTTCTTGTAATCGGACAGAATGCCCGCCTTTTCGCAGAATTTATTGAAACGTCGGAGAGCTCGCTCAAATGATTCGTCGTCGCGTACTCTGACTCCGGTCAAACAGAACACCCCCCTTCACAACCAACCTGCCTGTCGTTCAAATATACCTCCACCTTTCTAAGCTTCTATCGGATAGTATATTAAAAAATCCACGCTTTGTCAACCGGCCGGCAGTGGATTCCTTCTAATTCGCCACTCCGCACTCAAAGGCTTCACAATCGCGCAATTCTCACACGATCGCGGAACACGGTAACCATCCTGCCGATATAAGAGGCATGCCCTTTACCACCGCCCATCCGGCCCTTGTCCTGCCGTTGAAACAACTGTTCCCGAGATATGTTTCGTTAACCGGGCTTGTGGCCGGGGCCATGGCCCCGGACCTGCTGTATTTCCTCTGTCTGACAACGGACTACCGGGGCGTCAGCCACAGTTGG
Organism: Acidobacteriota bacterium; assembly: GCA_035529075.1. NCBI lineage: Bacteria > Pseudomonadati > Acidobacteriota > Acidobacteriota bacterium. Next base: position 315,121 of record DATKXK010000010.1, read on the forward strand.
ACCGGGCTGCTCCTCTTTTGCCTTCCGGCCGGGCTGGCCTTCTGTTTCGTTTTCCATTGGTGGTTCAAGGGACCGTTTCTGCGTCACTTTCCCGCCCCCCTCGACCGTTTTTTCTCCGGCCTGGCGGACCGGCGCTGGTTGCCGACAGGCCGGGGGCAATGGCTGGTGCTGATCCTGTCACTGACGGCAGGCGCACTATCGCATTTCTTCTGGGATTCATGGACGCACGCGGACGGAGTGGTGGCGCAGAGTTTTCCATGGTTGCTCGAACACCTTGATTTTGCGGGTCTTCACGTACGATACACGGAGCTAACTCAGCATCTGAGCACACTTTTCGGCACCATCCTGATTCTGTGGTACATCGCGTCCGGCAGGCTGATTCCGCCCGCGGCCACCCGGCCTCAATCCGCTCGTACGCCCGGTCAGAAAGTCCGCTTCTGGCTGACCGGCCTTGCCTGCTCCGTGATCCTGGCCTTCGGTGCCGTGTGGCTACATTTTGGATCGTTGACCCTTGACCCGGCCGCGCTGCCCGGCAGTTTCCATCTGTATCACAAGCTTGGTCTGGGCAGTTGGGCGGGCTTTTTCTGGGCTGCGTGCGCATATACGGTCGCAGGGCGACTGATCGAGCGAACACGCTCTGGTGCAGTCAGTTCCGGGGAGAACCTGAAGTCATAGATTAGAAAACACTGATCGTGAGGACTCACGTCTCTTTCAGAAACGTCAGCTTTTCCCGGCCCGCATCGGACATGAAGTGGTAGTGCACGTGGTCGATTTCCTGGCCGTAGCCGTTGTTTATCACGAGCCGGAAATGTTCCTCAAGGCCGAGCTTTGAGGCCACGAATTTGGCCGTATCATTCAGCAGTTGCAGCACTTCGGGGGGTGTCTCGATGAAATTGCGGTGCTCCTCCTTGGGGATGATCAGCAGGTGAATCGCATCTCTGGGCCGGTGATCCGCGATGACAATCACCCGGTCGGTCTCGTGGAATATTCTCGCGGGCAGTTCACGGTTAATGATGCGAGTGAACACGGACGGCATTGGTGGCTACCACTCCCACATGATTATTGCTTTCATACCGGGCATAACCTGGTTCATGGAAAACAGCACTTCCCGGTGATCGCTGTCGACCCGGAAAACATGGGGGTTTCTGTCGGTGAACCTGGTTCGGTGGCCCAGGTAAGTGAACTCGACCCAGCCTGATTTGACCGGGCGATCCTGGGGAAACCGGATACGGAAGGTATACTTTTTCGCGGGATGAGAAATCGAGATCGTGAAAAACTCCGTTTCGTTACGGAAGCTGTCTCGCATAGTCCAGGCGGTCTGGATTTCCCGGACCTGGTGCCGTCGGAGTGGTTTCTTGAGGATGACGTCGAGTTCATACTTGTTCGGGCGGTCGGGAACCTGCCTTTTGGTACAGGTCACGTTGTCACTGTAGGTGATGTCTTCCAGCGGGCCGTCCGACCACAGGCCGGTCTCGGTATATTGGCGTATTTCCGGCGCGTCGGTCGTAATCTCCTTGGTCTTTGTATATCGCGCGCTCTGCCCGGTGGCATCGAGAAGCTCCAGCGTGGCCCCGGTGCTTTGGATGACAAGGGTACTTTTCGGCCTTAACCGATTGAAGCGGCTGTCGATCTGCGAGCGCCTCCACAGGTAGTACAGGACGGTAAGAGGGACGGAGATGATGAGGATCCCCCAGCCACGGACGCTGGCCTCCCGGATGACCAGAACAAGTCCGGAGAAAACGAGTAGCGCGAGAATAACGCCAAGGGCCTTTACGACAACGGATCTATTGTGATCTGCGGACATCGATCCCTCGTTACCGGTGACGACCACAAAATGGTGAGAGTGAACAAGGAATCCCGCCTCTCAGCGGCCGGCCGGGCAAAGTCAAGTCGTTATCGCGCATATGAGTAAGTGCCAACCCGGTGATTCGGTCGGCCCAACGGCCGGCTCGTTGGAGTCTGGACGCCGATCGACCAAACCGTGTGCGGCCCTCACACGCGGGCCGCGGCCTCGATCAGTGATCGATCTCAGGCTATCCAGGCCGCGAAGAAATGTCAACAACTATTCGGCCGTGTTTTTGTTGACGGGGCATGCCGGCGGGTTTAAGCTTTTGGCAAATGTGCCGATAACGCCTCCGGGACAAGATATAGAAGTGAGGTAGAGATGGCAGTAGGATCAGACGGCGGTGGTGATACGAACTGACCGCCCGGAAAAGAATGATTTGACGGCCCGGTTGACCTTTAGGTCGATCGGGCCTCTTTCTTGTTGGACCGTCCCTTGCCAACGGCCTCGCCGTTGATTAAATTCCGTTATGGCAAGGCAGGGAATCTGGTGACTTACACGTCGTTTTTCGCAGGCGCTGGGAGGGCCGAGCATGTCCGGTCATTCAAAATGGTCAACGATTAAGCGAAAGAAGGGTAAAGCCGACCAGGAGCGCGGCAGAATTTTCACCCGTCTGATCAAGGAGATCATTGTAGCGGCCCGCGAAGGGGGCGGAGATCCCGAAAGCAACACCCGTCTTCGATCCGCCGTCGCGGCGGCCAAAGCGGCCAACATGCCCCAGGACAACATCAAGCGGGGAATCTTAAAGGGGACGGGCCAGTTGCCGGGCGTCTCGTACGAATCTGCGACCTACGAAGGCTACGGTCCCGGCGGAGTGGCCCTGTACCTCGAAGTGCTGACTGATAACAGGAATCGAGTAGTGGCCGACATCAGGCATATCCTTTCCAAGTATGGCGGCAACCTCGGGGCGAACGGCTGTGTGGCCTGGATGTTCGACAAGAAGGGCGTCGTTACCGTGGATTTGGACGCTGCCGATGAAGACAGCCTGATGGAGATTGTCGTGGACGAGGGAGCCGAGGACATAAAAACGGATTCCGGGGCGTATGAGGTCTACATGGACCCGGGCGTGCTGGATAATGTCCGGTCCGCCATCGAGGGAAAGGGCATCACGATCGCCTCGGCCGAGGTGACGATGGTGCCGCAGAGCACGACGAAGCTGGAGACGGAATCCGAAGCCGGTTCGATGCTCAAGATGCTGGAGCTGCTCGAGGAACACGATGACATCCAGAAGGTGTATTCCAACTTCGACATCGATCAGGAATTGCTCGAAAAGCTCGCGGGGTGATGCCCGGCGCGTGCGCCGCCCTTGCCGGACGGGCACTGATCCTGACCGGGCGGACTGGCGGCTTCCTTGACCCCGGCACTGAAGAATCTTTCCGGTTTGCTGATAGACCTCGATGGCACCGTTTATGTCGGCGACGAGCCGGTTGCCGGTGCAGTCGAGGTGATTGATTTCCTGCGGTCGAGAAATATCCCGTTTCGCCTGACCACCAACACAACGACGCGCTCACTTAGCTCCCTTCACGGCAAACTGGTTTCGATGGGATTGCCCGTTGAGCCCCACGAGATTTTCAGCGTGATACGTGCGGCCGTGGCCTACTTGCGCAGTAAAGGCAAACCCTCGTGTTACCTGTTGCTGACGGAGGACCCGCGCGGTGATTTCGCCGATTTCCCTCAGTCCGACGAACAGCCGGAGTGTGTCGTAGTCGGTGACATAGGCAAGTACTGGGATTATGAGCTTGTAAACCGCGTTTTTCGCATGGTGCTGCAGGGGGCCGACCTGGTTGCGCTTCACAAGGGTCGATACTGGCAGACCGAAAGCGGCTTGCAGGTTGATATCGGTGCCTTTGTGGCCGGTCTGGAATATGTAACGGGCAAAGAGGCTGTCGTCATCGGCAAACCGTCGAGATCCTTCTTTCAACTGGCCCTGGAGGATCTCAACCTTCCGGCCGGTCAGGTAGCGATGGTGGGTGATGATATCGCGTCGGATGTCGGCGGCGCGCAGCAGGCGGGCATGCACGGGATTCTGGTCAGAAGCGGCAAGTATAGAGAAGAACTGGTGGCACACTCACCGGTGAAACCTGAACTGACTATCGACTCGATCGGTGACCTGGTCGGCCTGTTGTGAGGCCGGGTTTGCCGGCGTTATCAAGCTGCAAACCCTCACATTGGAGGGCGGGGGCGACTTTTTTATTGGAAATCCGAGCACGGGCGGATATACATGTGGTATGCGAGTGCTTGGTATCGACCCCGGGCTGAACGTGACCGGTTACGGGGTTCTTGACGGAGACGACAGGCAGGTTCGGCTTGTCGAGGCAGGCGTTGTCCGGACCGATTCTTCGGCGCCGATGGCTGATCGTCTGCGAGAAATAGCCGCGCAGATGGACCAACTTATCGGCCAGTTCCGGCCGGACGCGGTGGCGGTGGAGGACCTGTATTCGCATTATGCGCACCCGAAGACAGCCATAATCATGGGCCACGCGCGCGGCGTGGTGTTTCTCAAGGCCGGTGAGGCGGGCATCGAGGTGCACCAGTACGGGGCGACCCGCGTCAAGAAATCGCTGACCGGCAACGGCCGGGCCACCAAGCGGCAAATGCAACTGATGATCCGGTCGACGCTCGGTCTGAATACGATTCCGGAACCGGACGATGCCGCGGATGCCCTGGCCACGGCCCTATGCCATTGCCGGACGCTTGGCAGCAGAGAGGCGGTCCTGCCGTGATCAGTCGTTTGCGAGGCACTCTTGTGCAGGTGCATGACCAGCACGCGCTGGTTGAAAACGGCGGTTTGTACTACGAAGTGCTTCTGCCGTCGGCCCTGGCCGACCGCCTCAGGAACGATGGGCACGTCAGTCACGAGATCGTTTTTGAGACGATTTACTATATCGAAGCGGGTGACAGGAAATCCAGCCATTTTCCGCGTCTCGTGGGCTTTACCGATCCGATCGATCGTGAGTTCTTTTCGCTGTTCACTCAGGTGCCGGGCCTCGGCGTGAAGAAGGCTCTCAAGTCGCTTATCATACCTATCAGCGATATCGCAACGGCGATTGAAGGCAAAGATGCCGCCTGTCTGTGTCGGCTTCCCGGTGTGGGAGGTCGGCTGGCCGAAAAGATTATCGCCGAACTCAACGGCAAGACGGCCAAGTTTGCCCTGTCGAAGGTGCGTGAGCCGTTAGCCGCAAGCGAACAGCGCCCCGTCCCGCTGGCTGAAGACGCACTGGAGGTCCTGTTGCAGCTTCAGTACGGTCGGCGCGAGGCCCAGGAAATGATCCGTGAGGCGATGCAGGCAAACCAGACAATACGGAGTGCGGAACAGCTTATCACTGAGATCTTCAGGAACGAACGGCAGGCGAAGGTCAAGTCCTGATGACGCGCGATCGCATAGTATCCGGCACGCAGCTTACACCGCAAGAAGACCTCACGCAATTCTCTCTGCGCCCGAAGGTGCTCAATGAATATATAGGTCAGCAGGAGTTACGCGAGAAACTTGAAGTATTACTTCAGGCCGCAAAGGGGCGAGGCGAGCCAATCGAGCACGTGCTGCTCTACGGCCCCCCGGGGCTGGGCAAGACCACTCTGGCACACATCATAGCGCGCGAGATGGGCGCCCGGATTGTCTCGACCTCAGGGCCCGCGCTGCAGCGAACCGGCGATCTGATGGGCATTCTGACCAACCTTGCAGCCGGTGACGTTCTTTTCATCGATGAGATCCATCGGCTCTCCTCGGTCATCGAGGAGTTCATTTACCCGGCGATGGAAGACTTCAAGGTGGATTTCGTCGTTGACAAGGGTGCTTTTGCAAAAGTCATCAACATTCCGCTGAACCGGTTTACGCTGGTGGGTGCGACCACGCGCGCCGGTATGCTGACAGCTCCGCTGAGAGACCGGTTCGGCCTGTACTACCATATCGACTTCTACCCGCCTGAGGATCTCGAAGAGATAGTGATGCGCTCGGCCGGGCTTCTGGAGATCGAGATTGACCGCGAGGCCGCGCGGGTGATTTCACGGCGGTCCCGCGGTACGCCGCGCATCGCCAACCGACTGCTGCGGCGGGTGCGTGATTTTGCCGCGGTGAAGGCGGACGGTTTGACGAACGCCAAGATCGCTGAACAAGCCCTGGATGCCGAGGGGGTGGACTCGGCCGGCCTGGACAACCTTGACCGAAAGCTCCTTCGGGTTATTATTGACTACTACAAGGGCGGTCCGGTCGGGATCGAAGCCCTTGCCGCTACGCTCAGTGAAGAAGCGGACACGCTGGTGGACATGGTGGAGCCGTACCTGCTCAAGATAGGTTTTGTGCAGCGGACCAGGCGCGGTCGGGTGGCATCGGAAGACGCGGCCCGGCACCTCGGGTCACAGCTTCCTTCGGCCGGTACGCAGCAACGCCTGTTCTGAAGTTTGATGAGAATCACGCTGGTGACAACTACAGGCTGTATTATTCCGGCCGGGGAATTGCGCCGCGCTTGATGAATTTGTGCTCAACTGGACCGACACGGGGAGATAAACTCGCTGATGGCAAATGAGGATTTCAAGCTGCTGATACAGTCGCTCGGCGGGCGGCTGACAAAGGGTAGCGAAGATGGCGTGGCAGTGGTGCACGTGCTGATGACTGAGACGGTGAAGTTCCGGGACAAGCTCAAAGAGGAAACCGGCGAAATCCTGACCGTCGGGGATACCCGCGTCGCGCTCGATGCCCTGGAATGCCGACTTAACGGAAAACCTCTCCCGGAAGGTCTGACACCGGAACAGGCGGCCCTGGCCCAGATATATGTTGACCGGCTTACCTTGTTCAAGGGCTGAAGAGCTTGATCGACGGAAATCGGGTGTTCGATGCTCGACCAGATCGGCAAAGTCCTGATCGTCGCCGGAGCGGTGATCGCGCTGTTCGGGCTGGTCCTGTTGCTGGCCGGGCGCGTTCCGTTTTTCGGCAAGCTGCCCGGCGATCTCGTGTTCCGCGGCAGGCACGTTACGATCTATGTCCCGCTTGTGACCATGCTGCTGATCTCGCTGGCGGTCACGATCCTTCTTAACCTTTTCGGTCGGGGACGGTGAGCGGGCGTGGAACTGTCCCTTTTTGACTATCACCTGCCAAAAGAACTGATCGCACAGTTTCCGTCGGGACGGCGAGATCAGTCGCGTCTGCTCGCGTATGATCGGAACGGCGGCCGGATAGACCATCTGAAGTTCCGCCGCCTCGTCTCGTTTCCGAAAAAGGGGGACGCCCTCGTTGTGAACAATACGAAAGTGTTCAAAGCGCGGCTTCTGGGCAGGCGGAAAACCGGAGGACGGGTTGAGACCCTTCTTGTGCGGAAAGCTGCCGGGCGTGCAGGTGAGGTATGGGAAGCACTCCTCAAGCCTTCAAGCCGCCTGTCTGAGGGTGAGGAAGTTCTATTCGGAGAAGGTGATCACCTGCTGCTCCAGGCTGATGTCGGGGGCGGGCGCTGGCTGGTTCATTTCGCGTCCGGGGCCGTTCGAGAGCGAATCATCCGCCGGTATGGTCATGTCCCGTTGCCGCCGTATATCGCCCGCCAGGACCGGCCCTCGGATATCCGGCGTTACCAGACCCTGTTTGCGGCCGGAGACCGGGTGGGGGCCATCGCTGCTCCTACGGCCGGGTTTCACTTTACGCGGCCGATTCTCCGGGCGCTTGAAGCCAAAGGGGTCAGGATTGTCGAACTGACGCTGCACGTGGGGCCGGGCACTTTCAAGCCCATCCAGTGCCGGGATATTGGCGATCACGTCGTCGATCCGGAGATGGCCGAGCTGTCGTCGTCGTCGGCGACGGTCTTGAACCGTGTACGCGCGGCAGGGGGCGCCGTCTACGCGGTCGGGACCACCGCCGTCAGAACGCTGGAGTCGGCCAGGCTGGTCGGCGGGAGACTTCAGCCGTTCGGCGGGATGGTTGACCTTTACATCAAGCCGGGGTTCCGGTTTCGGGTGGTGGATCATCTGATCACCAATTTCCACCTGCCCCAGTCGTCGCTGCTGGTGCTGGTGGCGGCCTTTGCAGGGCGCGAACAGATTCTCAGCGTCTATCGTGAAGCCATCAAGCAGCGGTATCGTTTCTACAGCTACGGTGACGCCATGCTGATCTTATAATTAGCTTTGCCGCTAATTCCGTCCGCCCTATATTCAAACGCGATGAACGTCACGGCACTAATTGTAGCCGCCGGGAAGTCCGAACGCTTCGGCGGCGCCGCGCCCAAGCAGTTTCGGGAGCTCTGCGGCCGGCCTCTCCTGACCTGGACGATCAGCCGCTTCGAAACGGCCTCGTCGATTGACCGGATTGTCCTTGTTGTCTCGGAAGAGCACCTGCTTTTCGCCGGTGAGAAGGTCGTGGATCCTTACGGTTTTTCAAAGGTTATCAAGATTGTCAAGGGAGGTGACACGCGGCAGGAGTCGGTGCGGCTCGGTCTGGAGTCCCTGCCCGTCTCGACCCGGTTCGTGGCCATACATGACGGCGCTCGGCCCGTCGTTTCCCCGCGTGATATCGACCGCGTGGTGGAAGCAGCAACGGTCGACCGTGCAGCCATGCTGGCGCTGCCCGCCGGTGACACGGTCAAGCGAGTGCGGGATAAGCTGGTCATCAGTACTCTCGACAGGGATTCACTGTACCTGGCACAGACGCCGCAGGTGTTTCAATACGACCTGATTGTCTCGGCCCACCGGGAGTTCAGCGAGAGTGACGCGGCCACTGACGACGCGGCGCTCGTTGAAAGGAAAGGCTTCAAGGTGCGCGTGGTGGAACCCGAAAGCCCGAACATCAAAGTGACGACACCGGAGGACCTGGTCGCGGCGTCGGCCTTCCTGCAGGAGGAAGGGCATGAGTGAACTGCGTATAGGGCAGGGTTTCGATATTCACCGTCTGGTGGCCGGCCGGGACCTGGTGATCGGCGGCATCCGGATCGACTTTGAAAAAGGGCTCGAGGGCCACAGTGATGCCGACGTTCTGTTGCACGCCATTATTGACGCCCTTCTGGGGGCGGCCGGCCTGCCCGACATAGGCCGCCAGTTTCCGCCGAGCGACCCCGCATACCGAAATGCCGACTCCGCGGAACTGCTCGGCACCGTGGTTTCTCTCGTCCGCCGGGCCGGGTACAAGGCCATCATCAACGTGGACAGCACCATACTGGCGGAGAGGCCGGCCATGCATCCGCACGTTCCGGCCATGAAGGAGAAGATCGCCCGGGTGCTGGACGTGGCTGAAGACCGAATAAGTATCAAGGCCACGACGTGCGAGCGCCTGGGTGCGGTCGGCCGAGAGGAAGGAATAGCCGCCCTGGCAGTCTGTCTGATCGCGCGCGATGAATGATTCCCTGGTCCATATCAACGAGTATCTCGACCTGCTGTTCGCTTACGGGCCGGTGTGGGTCTATGTCGTAGTTTTCTCGGCTTGCTTTGTCGAGAACCTGTTTCCACCTTTTCCCGGTGACACTTTCATTTTAGCCGGTGGCGGCCTGGTCGCGGTGGGGCGGCTTGACCTGGCCTTGTGCCTTCTGTCGGTTATCTCCGGGGGGTTGTGCTCGGTCATGTTGCTGTACGTGTTAGGGCGGAAATACGGGCGCAGTTTTTTTATCAGGAAGGACTATCGGTACTTCTCGGCGTCCGATATATACCGTATGGAGTCGGGCTTTCGACGCTGGGGTGTGTTGCTGCTGGTGTTTTCGCGGTTTGTGGTCGGAGCCCGTTCAGCCCTGGCACTCGTGGCCGGGATAGGCCGTTACCCGGTGCTCGGGATGTTCATGTATTCGCTGATATCCTACTTTTTGTTTACCGGACTGGTCATGTATATTGCCCTCGTGCTGGTCGAGAACATCGAGGCTGTAGCCGGATACTTCAGGACGTACGAACTCGTAATCTGGCCGATACTGATCGTCCTGGTTATCGTGTGGGTGGTGCGAAGAATCGGGAAACGCAGGAAAGCGGGTGCGGCGTGAGGGTTCTGTTGCTGGCCGGGGGCACGTCGAGCGAACGGGAGGTCTCGATGACCACCGGGAAAGCCATACATGAGTCACTGCGCCGCCAGGGCCATGAAGTGCTGGCTATCGATCCCGCCTCCGGCAGGACGCTGCTGGACCATGACGGGAAATTCCTCGAAGACCCGGAGGCCGGGCGGTCGCAGGCAGGCTCGGCCGTGGCGGTGCGGCCGACGGCGCTGGTGACCGGTCTGAACAGGGAAGAGTACGATAACATAGACCTGGTCTTTCTTGCGCTCCACGGGGGCACCGGTGAGAACGGTTCCATTCAGAACCTGCTTGAGCTCTCGGGCAAGCGATTCACCGGGTCATCCATGGTCGCTTCGGCCATTGCCATGAACAAGGCCGTCTCCAAACGCCTGTTCAGTTCGGTGGGTGTCGCCACGCCGGAGTGGGAACTTTACAGCCTGAAACGGGATGACTCCGTCGAGGAGTTGTCCGAAGCCATAATCGAGGACTTTAACTTTCCGGTGATCGTCAAGCCCAACGCCAGTGGGTCGACGGTTGGTCTCACAAAAGTGGACGGTCCGGAGGGGCTGGCCGGGGCGCTTAAGCGCGCCGCCGCTGAAGGCCGGGATATTCTGGTGGAACGCTATATCAAGGGGCGCGAGATTACCGTCGCCGTACTTGACGGCCACGCCTTCCCGGTGGTCGAAATCATTCCCAAGAACGAGTTATACGACTACGAGGCCAAGTACACCAAGGGGAAATCGGAATACGTGGCGCCGGCGATAATCGCGGAGAGCCTGAGCCGCCAGGTCCGCAATGCGGCAGTCGCCGTCTATCAAGCCATCGGTGCCTCGGGGCTGGCGCGTGTAGACTTCGTGCTGGCCGAGCCCGATACGTATTACTGTCTTGAGTTGAATACACTTCCCGGAATGACCGGTCTGTCCCTTGCCCCCATGGCTGCCGGCTGCGAAGGCATCAGCTTTGACGAGCTTGTCACCATGATTATCAAGTCAGCTTTGAAACGGTCCCATTGACTACCTGTGCAGAAGCTTGAACCCAAAGCGATAATCTTCGATCTCGGCTCCACCCTTATCGAGTACGAGGCCGTACCGTGGGATGAGTTGAGCGCCGTCTGCGTGGCCGCGGCCCGGACGGAGCTGGTGCGCAAGGGAATCTCCCTTCCCGGTCAGGAGGAATTCATCGCTGCCTTCGATCAGGTACGGCAGGCGTATCGGGAGCGGGCGCAGAGTGACCTGACGGAATGGAACGTGCTGCAGGTGGCCGCAGGGCTGTTTGAGGCGATCGGTGTCCGGTACGACGAGCCTTTGCTTCAGGTCTTCTTTGATGCCTACTACGTGCCCGTGGGCGAGCAACTTTTCGCCTTCGAGGACACGGTGCCCACTCTGCAGACGTTGAGGGGACAGTTCCCGGTCATCGGTCTGGTTTCCAACACCGTTTTTCCCGAGGAAGCGCATCTGCGGGAACTGGACCGCTTCGGGATCAGCCCGTATCTGGATTTCACGTTGTTCAGTTCCACCTTCAAGCTCAGAAAGCCGCATCCGGACATTTTCTACCGGGCGGCCAATCTGGCGGGCTACGCGCCGTCCGAATGCGTCTACGTCGGTGATCGCTACGTCGAGGACGTCCAGGGGCCGAACGCGGTCGGTATGCCGGCGGTTCTCAAGGTCAAGCCGGGGCGAGTCTATCCGGACGACATGCCCGCTGCCGTGCGGAGGATTGACACGCTTTCGGGACTGCTTGAACACCTCGAAAACGGGGTGGACTGAGTACCCCTGCCTGAGTATATTCCGTCTTACCGCCCGATGGGGTTAATGATGATGGTTTTTGACTGGCTGAGGTGAAACTTTGGATAAGACTGAACTGCTGCTCAAGGAGATTACGGAGGCCAACGGCGTCTCCGGGTATGAGGGGGAAGTCCGCAAGATCATGGCCCGCGAATTCAAGGGCCATGTAGACGAGATTGAGTACGACAAGCTGGGCTCGATCATGGGGGTCAAAAAGGGTACCGACGCGTCGCCGCGTGTGATGGTCGTGGGGCACCTGGATGAGATCGGGTTCATGGTCAAGGAAATTACGGCCGAGGGGTACATCCGGTTCCTGCCGCTTGGCGGTTGGTGGGGGCACGTAGCACTCGGGCAGCGGATGCGAATTATCACCTCTCGCGGGCCGGTGATCGGGGTGGTGGGAACCACTCCGCCACACTTGCTGACCGCCAAGGACAGAGAGAAGGTGGTAGAGGTCAAGGACATGTTCATAGACGTCGGCGCCCAGGAGAAGTTCGACGTCAAAAAGAAACTGCATATCAAGCTGGGCGACCCGATTGTCCCGGACAGTCTGTTTACCGTCATGGGTAACAGGAAAATGTATATGTCCAAGGCCTTTGACAATCGGGTGGCGTGCGCCATCACCATCGAGGTGATGCGGAAACTGGATCGGGTCAGGCATGCCAATACAGTGCTCGGTTGCGGTTCCGTACAGGAGGAAGTGGGGCTGCGCGGCGCCCAGACGCTGGCGCACATGGCCGAGCCCGACGTTTGCATAGTTTGCGACACCGGTGTGGCCCAGGACGTGCCGCCGGACGGTTTCAAGAAGGAGGAAAAGCTGGGCGCCGGGCCGTGCATCCTGCTGTACGACGCCAGGATGATTCCGAACACCGGCCTGCGGGATTTGTCCATCGCGACGGCCAGGGCGAACAAAATCCCCTACCACCTGTCGTACATGGAGCGCGGCGCCACCGACGGCGGCCCGGTCCATCTCAGCCGCAGCGGTGTGCCGTCAATCGTTATCGGCCCGCCGGTGCGCTACGTGCACAGCCATAATGGAATACTCAATCGATCCGATTATGACAATAGTATCAGGCTCATCGTTGAGCTGATCAAGAAGCTCGACGCCAAGACAGTGCGCTCGCTAACCAGGGACTAAGATGCCATGGCTCTCGTATTCAAGAACAGTCTGACCGGCGCAAGGGAAGAGTTCGTTTCGATCACTCCCGGGAAAGTGAAGATGTATACATGCGGCCCGACGATATACGGTTACGCGCACATAGGCAACATGCGGACGTTCGTGTTCGAGGATCTCCTGCGGCGCTACCTGAAGTACAAGGGATACGAGGTTACGCAGGTGATGAACATTACCGACGTTGATGATAAGACTATCCGTGACAGCCAGGCCAAGGGCGTGACGCTGGCCGAGTATACCAAGCCGTTTGCGGAGGCGTTCTTCGGGGATATCGACGCGTTGAGGATTGAACGCGCCGAACACTATCCGGCCGCGACGGCGCACGTTCCGGAGATGGTCGAGATCGTAAGGAAGCTGGTGGAAAGAGGGCTGGCCTACGAGATCGACGGCGACTACTACTTCAGGATATCCGAGTTTCCTGACTACGGCAGGCTGGGGAACGTTGACGTCAAGGGGCTCAAAGCCGGCGCCCGGGTGGCTGCGGACGAGTACGAGAAAGATTCGGTGTCCGATTTCGCCCTCTGGAAGGCGTGGGACGAGGCGGACGGCGAAGTCTTCTGGGAGACCGAGCTGGGCAGGGGCCGGCCGGGCTGGCACATCGAGTGCTCCGCCATGTCCATGAAATACCTGGGCGATCGTTTCGACATCCACACCGGCGGGGTCGACAATATGTTCCCCCACCACGAGAACGAGATTGCCCAGAATCAGGGTGCCACGGGGCATAAGGTCGTCAACTATTGGCTGCACTCGGAACATCTTCTGGTCGAGGGCCGGAGGATGTCCAAGTCGCTGGGCAATTTCTACACGCTGCCGGATATTCTGGCCAAGGGCTACCCGCCGCTGGCGGTTCGCTACCTGTTGCTGTCCACGTACTACCGGCAGCAGATGAATTTCACGTTCGACGGTCTGGATGCTGCCCGTGCCGCGCTGGAACGTTACAGTGACTTTGTGGCCAACCTTGCGGCTTACCCCGGCGGCCGGTCAAGCGGTGAGGCGGAAGGATTCTGCAAGCGGGCCGAGGCGGCTTTTGAGGAGTCTCTGGATGATGATCTGAACATATCGGGTGCGCTCGGGGCGGTGTTCGATTTTGTTCGCGATATCAACCGGCTTAAGGCCGAGGACAAGCTTGGGGCCGAGGAGCGCGACCGAGCCCTGACTGTTATCCGCAGGTTTGACACGGTTCTGGATCTGCAGGCTGAAAAGGCCGTACTTGACAGCGAGATAGAGGGACTGATCGAGAAGCGAACACAGGCCCGCAAGGAGCGTGATTTCGCCCTGGCCGACAAGATCCGCGATGACCTGGTAGCGATGGGTATTGTGCTCGAGGATACCCCGCAGGGTGTCCGCTGGAAGAGAAAAGTCTGAGCGTCCGGCAAAGCTACGGGACGACAGATCGAATCCTCTTGACTTGCCGGGCGGGTGAGTCTTTCCTTGCAAGTAAGCTAAGCCGGCGTAACTCAGTTGGTAGAGTAGCTGATTTGTAATCAGCCTGTCGGGGGTTCGAGTCCCTTCGCCGGCTTATTCTGTTTACAGGCACCTGAAGCGTGCGTATAGTCGCGATGTAAATCGATCCGGCACGTTCGACAGACAGCGGGACCACACCGGGGGATGCATTGGACCTCGACAGGTACACGAGAAGAATAGTCGTCACCGGCGGGGCCGGTTTCATCGGTTCCAACCTCCTGCTGTACTTGGTGGCGAAGTGTCCGGACTACCTGTTTATCAACGTTGACTGCCTGACGTACGCGGCGAACCTGGGCAATCTGGCCTCCATCGAGAATCTCCCCAATTACCGCTTCGAGAGAATCGATATCCGCGACTATCCCCGGATTCAGGACTGCTTTGAGCGGTATCGAGTCGACAGCCTGATCCACCTGGCCGCCGAGTCACACGTTGATCGGTCCATCATCGGGCCGGCGCCGTTTATTGACACGAACATAGTGGGGACGTTCAACCTGCTCGAGGCGGCCCGTCGCCGTCTCGGCCAGACGGGCAGTTTCCGTTTTCACCACGTTTCCACCGATGAGGTTTTCGGCTCACTGGGTCCTGAGGGTTACTTTTCGGAACAGAGCGCGTACGGCCCGAACTCCCCGTATTCGGCGTCGAAAGCGGCCGCCGACCACCTCGTGCGGGCATATCACCGGACGTACGGTCTTGATACGGTCACGACGAATTGTTCGAACAACTACGGGCCTTTCCAGTTTCCGGAGAAACTGATTCCGCTCATGATTCGTAATGCCGGGGCCGGCCAGCCGCTGCCGGTGTACGGCGATGGCGAGCACGTCCGTGACTGGCTGTACGTGGTCGATCATTGCGAGGCGCTTGACCTGGTGTTTCACCGCGGTGAGACGGGTCAGACCTACACGATCGGCGGGCAGTGTGAAATCCGGAACATCGACATGGTTCGCAGGATCTGCCGCATACTTGACGAGAAACTCGGCGGCGGCCCCCGGGAGGATCTCATAACCCTGGTCAAAGACCGTCCGGGCCATGACCGCCGCTATGCGATCGATCCTTCACGGGTGCAGCGCGAACTGGGCTGGACGGCCCGTGTCGGGCTTGACGAGGGCCTGCGCCGGACGGTTCAGTGGTACGTTGATAATGCCGACTGGCTGCAACGGTGTGTCAGCGGCGAATACCGCAAGTACTATGACATGATGTATTCAGATCGCTGAGGACGTCGATGGCGGGTGCGATAAAGAAGGGAATCATTCTGGCCGGCGGCAGCGGCACGCGGCTGTATCCCGTGACGCAGGTTGCCTGCAAGCAACTGATGCCGATCTACGACAAGCCCATGGTTTTCTATCCGCTCTCCACCCTGATGCTTTTCGGCATAACCGAGATTCTCGTCATTTCGACACCGGCCGACATCAGGCGCTTTGAAAACCTGCTTGGCGACGGCAGCCGCCTCGGCCTGAGGATTTCCTACGCTGTGCAACCGGAGCCGGCGGGGATAGCCCAGGCGTTCCTTATCGGCGAGGAATTCATCGGCCGCGATCCGGTGGCGCTGATCCTCGGTGACAACATATTCTATGGGGTTTACGATTTCCTGCGCCAGGCACGTGACTTCTCGGAAGGTGCGATGGTATTCGGTTACTACGTGAAAGATCCGGAACGTTACGGGGTGATCGGGTTTGACGAGCAGGGTCGGGCTGTTTCGATTGAGGAGAAACCCGTCCGGCCGAAATCGAACTATGCCGTTACGGGCCTGTACCTTTACGACTCCGAGGTAGTGTCAATTGCCAGAGGCCTGCGGCCGTCATCGCGCGGTGAGTTGGAGATCACCGACGTCAACCGGGCCTACCTGCAGCGGGGCAGGTTAAAGGTCGTCAGGCTGGGGCGCGGTATTGCGTGGCTTGACACCGGCACCCACGAGAGCATGCTCGAGGCCGGCAACTTCATCGCGACGATCGAAAAACGGCAGGGGCAGAAGATCGCCTGTACCGAGGAAATCGCCTATCGCATGGGCTACATTGACCGCACGCATATGATGAAAATCATCAACGACATGGCCGACAACAGCTACCGCGGCTACCTGCTGGGGGTGATCAAAGAAGTCGATGGCGACGGCTGGTAAACTGCTCGTCACGGGCAGCAAGGGGCAACTGGGGCGCGATCTCGTGCGGCTGTTGTCTCCTGCCGGCGAAGTGATCGGAGTTGATCTGGGCGACGTGGATGTTTGTGACAGGGGAGGGATTATCAGCCTGGTCGAGTCCGTACGACCGGACGTTGTCCTTCATGCCGCGGCCTGCACCGACGTGGACGCCTGTGAAACGAACCGCGACCTGGCCTTTGCAGTCAACCAGGAAGGGACGCGTAACGTGGCCCTGGCCTGCCGGGAGACCGGCGCCGAACTGGTCTACTACTCGACGGACTACGTCTTCGACGGCGAGAAGGGCAGCCCGTACACCGAGGACGATACTCCCAATCCGCTCAACGTTTACGGTCGCAGCAAGCTGGCCGGGGAAGAGGCCGTTCGCGAAACCCTTGATCGTTTTGCCATTCTCCGCGTGGCCTGGATGT
Source organism: Acidobacteriota bacterium (assembly GCA_035529075.1). Lineage (NCBI taxonomy): Bacteria > Pseudomonadati > Acidobacteriota > Acidobacteriota bacterium. The sequence goes on from DATKXK010000010.1 coordinate 331,891, forward strand.
ACGGCCGGTATGGGAAGAACTTCGTCAAGACGATGCTTGAACTCGGCGGGCGGCAGCGGACAACAGCGGAACGCGGCGGCGAGCCAGAGCCACTCAGGGTCGTCGACGATCAGATGGGCAACCCGACGTGGACGGAAGAGGTTGTGCGTCAGACACGGGAGGTAGTCAGGCATCGGCTGACCGGGATTTTCCATGCGACGGCCGAGGGGGAAGTGTCCTGGTATCAACTTGCGGTGGACGTATTTTCGCTGTTGCGGCAACCGGTGCAGGTAATTCCGTCTACTACGGCGGAGTACCCTCGTCCGGCGGTGCGTCCAAAGCGCTCCTCGCTGGAGAACGCTCGCCTGAAGGCTGCCGGGTTGAACGTGATGCGCCACTACCGGATTGCGCTGGAGGAATTCGTCGGCCGCTACGGCCGGGAGCTATGGTCATGAAGTGTGATATCGACGGCGTTATTATTCGAAAGCTGACGTTGCACCACGACGGGCGAGGCTGGCTGACGGAACTTTTCCGCCGCGACGAGCTCGATCCGGAGGTATTTCCCGCCATGGGATACGTGTCCATGACCAGACCGGGGGTGGCCCGGGGTCCGCACGAGCATACCGACCAGGCGGACCTGTTCTGCTTTATCGGGCCCTCGACCTTTCGCCTCTACCTGTGGGATAACCGGCCGGGCTCACCGAGTTTCGGGGACAGGTTCTGTATCGATATCGGACAGGACAATCCTGCCGCCGTTGTCGTGCCTGCGGGGGTGGTCCATGCCTACAAGAATATCGGGGAGGCGGACGGCCTGGTTTACAATGCGCCGAACAGGCTGTATGGCGGCGCCGGCGGAGGCGAGCCGGTCGATGAGATCAGACACGAAGATGATCCGATGACGTCGTTCAAGCTGGACGACTGATCCGGAGGGCGTATCCGTAACCGGGGGCTGATTTTGGTTGATAATCGGCGGCCTTGAGGTTAGGTTGGTCACTCAGCCGGCGGCCCGGTACGCCCCGGAGCGGCCGCGCTTTCCGGCAGCCCACGGAATTGTATGGACGACGCATATACGAAGACAGAGTGCTTTATCAACGCCCGCTTTCTGACGCAGCCGACCACGGGCGTGCAGCGGGTGGGTATGGAACTGGTCAAGGCTCTCGATGAGATTCTGGACGGTGACGAGGAAGTTTCGCGGCGGTTCGCCTTTACGATGCTCGCGCCGAAGAACGTCCGCCACCGAACCGAGTTCAAGCACATCCCGCTGCGGTGCGTGGGGACGTTTAGCGGCCATCTCTGGGAGCAACTCGAACTTCCATGGTACACGCGCAACCGAATGCTCATTAACCTGTGTAACGTCGCTCCCCTGGTGAAGCGCAACCAGGCGGTGACGATTCATGACGCCATCGTCTTTGCCGTACCGGGGACCTGTTCAGTAGCGTTCCGGACGTGGTACCGGCTGCTGATCCCGCGACTGGCCAGGTTCAGCCGGGTGCTGGTGACGGACTCGGAGTTCTCCCGGAGGGAGCTGGCCGGGTACACGCACGTTTCAGCAGACAGGTTCGAGATTATCTCGTTGGGCAGGGAGCATATAGGAGCCGTGGAAGCCGACGAAACGATTCTGGAGGCAATCCCGAATTCGGACAGACCGTTCCTTCTTGCCGTCAGCAGCCTGAGCCCGCACAAGAATTTTCGGTCGCTCGTGCGCGCCGTCGAACTGCTGGAAGATCAGCAGTTCAGCATTGTGATCGCCGGTGGCACGAACCGGCGGGTTTTCAGCCGCGAACGTCTTGCCATGCCGGCATCGGCCGTTTCCCTGGGTTACGTGTCGGACGGCGCCCTGCGCGCGCTGTACGAGCACGCCGCCGGGTTTGTGTATCCGTCCGTGTACGAGGGTTTTGGCCTGCCGCCCGTCGAGGCAATGGCCTGCGGCTGTCCGGTAATAGTCTCGTCAATCCCTCCTTTGAGGGAGGTCTGTGGTGATGCCGCACTATACTGCGATCCTCATGATCCGCGGGATATCGCGGCCAGGATGACCGAGTTGATGAGCGACAGCCGGCTGCGCGAGCGGCTTATAGAGAAGGGTTACGAGCGGGCCGGCAGGTACAGTTGGCGGCAGGCAGCCGTGCGGTACCTGAACGTGCTGTCTCGGGCCATGGGATGCCCGGCACACGGAGCCGTGAGCGTAAAGGGATAGAGCGACTTTCCGGTCGACCGGGTCGGTCGCATCGGACGAACCGTTTACCGTAGAGATGAGCAATGCAGGGACGCGCTTCATTTGACACCGGCGACAACTCGCCTCGCCACGGCGCCGACTCCCGTGCCGTGTCTGAGATGGGTAAGGTAAGGCCGGGTTCGGTCGGTGGCACGGCCCTGGTTCTTCTCACGTGCGACCCCGGTGACGGCCTGGCTGCCTGGCTGACATCGCTCGGCTCACAGACCATCAAGCCGGACCGGCTCCTGCTGATAGACTCGTCGTCGGATGACGGCACGGTTGGGAAAGCGCGGGCCGCGGGCTTTGAGGTTGTGATCATTGCCCGGGAGGATTTCAGCCACGGAGGGACGCGACAGGCGGCGGTCGAAATGATTCCTGACGCCGACGTGATCATCTTCCTGACCCAGGATGCCGTGCTGGTGCATCCGAAGTCACTGGAGCTGTTAATCGAGCGATTTGCCGATCCGAAGGTCGGCGCCGCGTACGGCCGCCAGTTGCCCCGCCCGGGAGCGGGCCCCATTGAAGCCCATGCGCGCCTGTTCAACTACCCGAGCCGAAGCGCCGTCCGGGATGCACAAGACATTCCTCGGCTGGGGATAAAGACGTCGTTCATATCCAACTCGTTTGCCGCCTGGCGCCGAGCCGCCCTCCTGGAGGTCAAGGGATTCCCTTCGCATACAATCCAGAACGAAGATACGTATGTCGCCTCCAAAATGATCCTGGGCGGTTGGAAAGTAGCCTACGTGGCCGAGGCCACGGTCTACCATTCTCACCGACACGGATACCGGGAAGAGTTCAGGCGGTATTTCGACATCGGTGTATTTCATGCGCGAGATCCCTGGATCCGCAGGGCGTTCGGCAACGCCGAGGGTGAAGGCTTCCGCTATGTCAGGTCGGAGTTGAAATACGTCGGGAAACGCAGGAGATGGGCGATTGCGCCGGCGCTCCTGCGCACCGGCCTGAAGCTGGCAGGCTACAAGCTGGGCAATTTCGAGGCGTACCTTCCCGGGTGGGCTAAGGGGTATCTGAGCAAGAACGAGCAGTACTGGCGGAAAGGGGCTCGGCGTGGGTAGCTGCGTGATTTTCGGCGGCGCCGGATTCGTCGGCACACACCTGACAAAGCGTTTCCTTGAGACGGGCAGGTTCTCGCGGATTCACATTGCCGATATAGCGCCCACTGACCTCGACACCCTGCCGGGAGTGACTTCCTCGAGGACTGACGTCCGTGAGCCTATCCCGCGCGATCTGGTACCGGATTCGCCCGCCTGGATATTCAACCTTGCGGCCGTTCACAGGGAGCCCGGGCACGAGGACTACGAATACTTCGAAACCAATCTTGCCGGGGCCAGAAACGTCTGTGCGTACGCCGAGGCGCTGAGCTGCCGAAACATCTACTTCACCAGCAGTATCTCGGTCTACGGGCCGACTTCGCGGCCGACGACCGAGGACTCGCCCATCCGTCCGGTGACACCATACGGTGCCTCCAAGTATCCCGCGGAACTGATCCACGAGGTGTGGAGAGGATCCCGGCCGGGGCAGCGTTTGCTTATTTCGCGCCCGGGCGTCTTGTACGGTCCGGGTGATCCGGGCAACATTATGCGGATGATCCGGGCGATCAAGAAAGGGTATTTTGCCTTTCCCGGCTCCAGTAAGATTTTCAAGTCGTACGGGTACATCTACGGCTTTGTGGACAGCGTTGAATTCATGATGGATCAGTCAGTTGACCTCATACGGTACAACTACGTCGAGTTTCCGACCCAGAGTCTGGGTGGCCTGGTGCGCGCCGTCAAGGATCATTGCCGCGCCCGGGCGGTGGTGTTTTCCATCCCGCTGTGGGTTCTGCTGCCCGTTTCGAAACTCGTTCAGCGCCTGTTCGGGTTCCGTAATCCCATTCACCCCGTGCGAGTGAAGAAAGCTGCCACACCCACGCACATTGTCCCGCAGGTGCTTCGCGACATGGGCTTTGCATTTCGTTATGCGTTTGCCGAATCTCTGAAACACTGGCAGACGGTGGCGGGCGAGGATTTCGGGTTGGGAACGGATGCAACCAGGCCGGTCGGACGACTGCGCTTCCTGACCAGATCGGGTCGGGCCGGGGCGGCGGCCGAACCGAACAAACCGGTCGAGCCGGCGCGGCTGTCCGACCCGCAGGAGAAATCGACGCCGGCCGAATGACAGCGTGATCGGGGGCGTGTCAGGCCGGCCCTGCAAGCTGGCACTGACGGTTTCTTGTTGACTTGTGAGTTCCCCCACAAATACATTTGGGCTGCTAAACAAAAGCCGTGATATTCTCTGAGGATTGCAATCTGCGCAAGTGAAACACCTCTGGCCGGCTGCAGCGTGAGCCTGCGGCCAAACCGGCTGGGTGCGGCGTTGGCGCGGGTTTGACAGCACAAGGAAGCGCACGTAGTGACATTGGCCGGTCCAGAAACAGCCCCGAGTCGCAGTTATTCACGTGTACGGGGCGTTCCACCCGGCTGCCGGCGCTCGGGGCGCTCGCCCCGGCCGTCTCAGGGACCACGGATCTGCCGTCCGCCGGTCCCGCGAAGCTCCTCTTTTCGTTCGCCCGGATTGTCCGGGACGGTGTTACCCCCATCATTTAGAAAAGCTCATCCGCAATGGGGATAGTCGCGCAGCTCAAAGGGGAACTCAAGGATGAGAAGAAGAAGCGCCTGCTCGAGAACTACTTCTCGCTGTCGTTGCTTCAGGGGGTCAACTATCTTCTCCCGCTTGTAACGCTGCCTTATCTGGTTCGCGTCCTCGGGGCGGAGAAGTACGGGCTGGTCATGTTCGCCAACGCCTTTATACAGTATTTTGTGATTCTCACCGACTTCGGGTTCAATATCTCCGCAACCCGGGAGATTGCCGTCCACCGGGAAGATCAGCAGAAAATCTCGGAGATTTTCTGTAGCGTGATCATCCTGAAAACCTGCTTTCTGGTGGTGGCGCTCGGCCTGATGTCGCTTTTCGTGTTTTCATTCGCCAAGTTTCGGGGTGACTGGCTGCTGTACGTTCTGACGTTCGGGATAGTCCTCGGCCAGACGTATTTTCCGGTCTGGTTCTTCCAGGGTATGGAGAAGATGAAGTTCATCACGCTGCTCAACATCACGGCCCGGTTGATCTTCACGATCTCGATATTCCTCCTGGTCAGGAGCCGTGACGACTACGTTCTGGTGCCGCTGCTGAACTCGGCCGGCCTGGTGGTCGCGGCGGTGCTGGGTCTGTGGATAGCCGTGCGACACTTCCACGTATCGGCCATGATTCCACGGCTGTCGGTTCTTATCGGATACGTGCGGCAGAGTTTCCAGTTTTTCCTCTCGCGGGTGTCCGTGTCCATATACACGGTCTCCAACACGTTCGTCCTGGGGTTGTTTACGAGCACTCAGACGGTGGCGTATTACGCCGCCGCCGCGCAGTTGTACAAGGCGGTGCAGAACCTGTTCCTGCCCCTGAGCACTGCCCTGTATCCGTTTATATCCAAGGAGCGCAATGTGCGCCTGTACCGGAAGATCTTCGGTGTCGCGCTCGGCGCGGTGGTGTGTATCAGCGTCCTGGCGTTTTCGTTCAGCGGACCCATAACCGGGTTCATATTCGGAAGCGGTTTCGAAGAGACGTCGGGACTGCTGAAGCTGTTCTCGCTGCTGATAATTATCGTGGTGGCCTCGATTCTGATCGGGTACCCGTTTCTGGCGGCACTGGGGCATGCGCGGTACGCGAATTTCAGCGTGGTCGTCGGTTCGATCGTGCACCTGCTTCTCCTGGCGGCGATCATCCCAGTGATCAACGCCTACCTGGTGGTGGTGGTCACTATCGTCACGGAATCTATCGTCCTGGCCGTGCGAGTATACGGCGTGAGAAAACAAAGGCTGTGGAATCTGGCATGAGAGCGGTTATTCTGGCTGCGGGTAAAGGGTCGAGGTTCAGGTCGGGCGTTCCCAAGGTGCTGCTCGAGCTGCCCGACGGTGAGAACATTCTCTCGCGCCAGGTGCGCCTGCTGCGAGCCGCCGGACTCAGCGATATCGTCGTGGTGGTCGGTTACCGGAAGGAACTGATCGAAGCGCACGTGGCCGACGTCGAGTTTGTGGAGAACGCCGACTATGCGACCACCAACACGGCGCGCAGCCTGCTGCTGGCGGTGGAGGGTGCGGACGACGACGTCCTGTGGGCGAACGGCGATCTTGTTTACGATGAAGAAGTGATCCTGAACGCAGTGGCCGCGACGGGAAACGGCGTCGTGGTGAACCGGGCCGTGTGCGGACATGAAGAGGTGAAGTACAGATTAAACGGTCAGGGTAACATTACCGCTATCGCCAAGGACGTCGAGAATTCCGCCGGCGAGGCGCTCGGGATCAACGTCGTAAAGAACGAATCGCTCGGCAGTCTTGCTGAAGCGTTGCGCGCGTGCGGGGATATGGATTATTTTGAGAGAGCGATGGAGATGATGATAGAGCGCGGAGCCGAGTTCAAACCGCTGGACGTTTCCGCGTATCGGTGTATTGAAATCGACTTTGAGCAGGACTGGCAAAAAGCGCTGGAGTTGTTTGCCCGGTAACGGGGTGCCCGGGCGAACAGCGGCGGCGAGCGCGCCCCGTTTCCCGGGCACGATATCGGCGGTTGGAGCCGGGTCGACCGCAACTGCTCTCCTGATGACAGTACCCGGGCCGAGATCGGTACGCCGGATTGGAGGGGGTCAAAGGTGAAGGATACCTCGGCAAAACGGCGGCACCTGCGCACCGCGGTAGTCCTTGCGCTCTGGTCACCCCTTTACCTGCTTGCGAAGCTGGTTCCCAAAGACAAGCGTCTGTGCATTTTCGGTTCGTCGCTGGGTCAGCATTTTGCGGACAACTCGAAGTATCTCTACCTGTACATGAGCAGGCATCTTGACAACGTCAGGTCGGTATTCGTATCGCACAGGAGGGATGTAGTGCGGTTCCTTCGTGACAACGGCCTGACAGCCGAATACCTGTGGTCGCCGCGAGGCATATGGACGGTCCTCAGAGCGCACAGAGCCTTCGTGAGCCATTCCACCGAGGACATCCATCCGGCCCTGCTGGGCGGGGCGGAGGTTATCCAGTTGTGGCACGGGACCCCCTTGCGCAAGATCAGCTATGACAGCAAATGGGTCGATGCCTCCGGACTGAAGTCGCGGCTGCGCAGGTACCTGCTGAAAATCGTGTATGCGCTGTCTCCGTATGCCTATGGAAGCGTCACGTTCAACACGATTGTCATATCGTCGGAGACGGTACGGCCGAGCTACCGCAGTGCGTTCAGAATCAGGGATGACCGCATGCTGCTGTCGGGCCAACCGCGCAACGACTGCCTGGATCCGGAGTATCCGCTGGACGAGAAGCTGTTTCCGGAACTGCCGTATCTGCAACGGCTCAGCACGAAGGCCGAGTTGATTGTCTCCTGGCTCCCGACGCAACGCGCAAACGCACGGTTCAGCATGGTCAATCTGCTCTTCGACTACGGGTTCGATCCGGGTGCGCACGGCCGGTTCCTCGCCGAGCACGGAATGCACCTGGTGATAAAACCGCACTTCCGCGTCGCCCGGGAGTTCGGCGAGCGCCTGAGTGATTGTGCCAACGTAACGGTCTACGATTACGCTGATCCGTATCCGTTGTTGAGAGTAACGGACGTACTCGTCACCGATTACTCGAGCGTATACTTCGACTACCTGTTGCTGGACAGGCCGATCATTTTCGCGCCTTTTGACTGCCGTGATTACGTGAAGCTCAGCGCTTCGTTTTATTATCCCTATAACGATGTTACGCCCGGACCCAAATGCCGCGACTGGCCAGAGGTTATGAGGGAACTGGGCGATGTTGCGGCACGAAGGGCGCAGGGAGAGGCGGACCCGTTCCGGCAGGGGCGGATTGCGGTCCGCGACATGTTCAACCGTCACCGGCGTGATTTCTCGCGCCGCATCGTGGAGCAGTTGTTTGGAGAATCACCGTCCGGTGAGTAGGGCCGCCGTATGAAGCGTCACGCGGCCGCACAGGCCGCGTTGAAGGAGTTGACCGTGCGTTCCGGGGCCGTGGAGTGACAGAAGTGAAGAGAATCCTCATGCTGACATACGAGTTTCCGCCCATTCGCGGAGGCATCGGCAGGTATGCCGCCCGCCTGGCCCGTGCGGCCGTGGAAATCGGCCATGACGTTACGGTTGTTGCCCCGCAGCCGGCGGAGGATCTTGCAGCGCAGGATCGGCACACGTACCCGTTTGGGGTCATTCGGTACCCGGGTCGTGTTTACACGGTGATACATCTGTTAAGCCTGCTGCGGCGAACGAGGCGATGGAGCCTGACGACCGGGCACGACCTCATCCACGCCGTTGACTGGCCGCACATAATGGCCCTGGCCTTCATCAACAGGTTTCGGCGTATTCCCTTTGCGGCCACCGTGTACGGGACGGAGATCCTGAGCGTACCACACTCGCGCCAGGCCAGATTGCTTGCGGTGCGTAACCTTCTCGAGAAGCCCGACCGCGTATTTGCCATCAGCTCGTTTGTCAGATCGCTTCTGTGCGAGCGCTATCCGGGCATAGCCGCCGAGAGCGTGGCTGTTACTCCACTGGGCGTGAGCGAGGACATGTTCGAACCGCCCGCCTGTCAGGATGACATCCGCAAGATCTACTCGATTCCCGAGGACCACCGTATACTGTTGACGGTGGCTCGTCTGGACGAGCGGAAAGGACACCGTACGATTTTTGGGGCGCTCGCCCGACTGCCGGAAGGGCTGAAGCGTGGTATCACTTACCTGGTGGTAGGCACGGGTGAAAACCACCGGTACGAGACAGAACTGAATCAGCTTGCGGCCGGTTGCGGCGTACACGTCGTGTTTACCGGCTCCGTATCGGACGAGCGGTTGCGCTCACTCTATGCCCAATCAGCCGTCTTCTGCATGCCCGGTGAGCGGCACCCCACCAGGATTGAAGGTTTTGGCCTGGCTTATCTGGAAGCTGCGGCTCACGGGCTGCCATCGGTGGCCAGCCGTATCGGGGGCGTTCCGGAGGTGGTGTTGCACGATGAGACCGGCCTTCTGGTAGAGCCGGGAGACCAGCCGGCGGTGGCGGACGCACTGGCTCGACTCTTCACCAACGATCAGCTTTGCCGGACACTGGGCCGCAAGGCGCGGGAGTACGCCGGAACATTCACCTGGACGCGGTGTGCCGAAAAAACGTACGGTCGGTAACAGGGCATGAAAATCCTGCTTGTCAACTCGCTGTATCATCCCAACGTCGTCGGCGGCGCTGAACGCTCGGTTCAGATCCTGGCCGAGGGCCTTCGCGAAAGGGAGGTCGAACCGGTGGTCGTGTCCACGGCGGCCGAGACGACTCAGGGCGCGGTCAACGGCGTCAGAGTGTATTACCTCAAAGTCCCGAACCTGTACTGGATGCGCACGGCCAAGGAACAACCGGGCTACAAGAAGCCGTTCTGGCACCTAATCGATTCATACAATCCACTTGCCGTGTCAGTCCTCGGCGAGGTATTTGACCGCGAAGAACCGCAGGTGGTTCATACCAATAACCTTGCGGGCATTTCAGCAGCCGCCTGGAAGGAGGCCGGCCGTAGAAATATTCCCATCGTGCACACGATACGGGATCACTACCTACTGTGTCCTCGCGGTCTGATGTACAAGCACGGCCGGATCTGCCGGCGGCAATGCCTCGACTGCAGGCTCCTGTCGGTGCCGAGAAGGCGGCTGTCTCGCTCGGTGAGTGCGGCCGTGGGCGTCAGCAGATTTATCCTGGAGAAACATCTGTCCTTTGGCTACTTTGAAAACGCGAGAATCAGGACGCACATCTACAGTTCAATGAGCGCCTGCGGGTCGGTGGAGAAGAAGCCCCCTCGGCCGGGCGTCATCAGGTTCGGCTACGTCGGCCAGCTTGCGCCGGCCAAGGGCATCGAGTACCTGCTGGAGCGAATGGCCGGGATGACCGCACCGGGCGTGGAGCTTCACGTGTTCGGAAGGGGCTTTACCGATGCATACGAGCGATACCTGATGGCTCGCTATGGCGCCGAAAACGTGACCTTTATGGGGTATCGCAGGCCGGAGGAGATATACGGCGCAGTGGACGTTGGCATTATACCATCGCTGTGCGACGACGCGTTTCCGAGAATCCTAATTGAGGCGTATGCGTGCGGTGTGCCGGTCATTGCGACCGGCAGGGGAGGGGCACCTGAAATGGTCGAGGAAGGAACAACCGGCTTCGTTTTTGATCCCGGCAAACCCGGGGATCTGGAGAAACAGATGAATCGATTCGTGACCGACCGCGGACTGGCGTCGCGCATGTCGGTTCACTGTCGCGCTGCGGCGGCCGAGTTCCGGACCGACAAGACGGTCGACCGATACCTGGAAATCTACAGACGAGTGATCGGATGAAGAGACTGACGGAAGCGATTCTGTACGCCTGGTTTCTGATCGTAGCCTGCGAGGCGCCGTTGCGTCTCCTGTGCGTGAGGGCCGGTGTCCCGTCGTTCATTTACGTGAAGGACGTGCTTCTGGTAGGCCTGTTCGTCTACTTCATCATATATACCACCTCCGTGGCGCGAATAAATAAAGTCGTGCTGACTCTATTCGCACTGGGGCTTTACGGGCTTGTCGTAGGTTTGATTAACGGGCTTGACCCGCTCCAGGTGTTGTTCGGTCTGAAGATTCTCCTCACCCTGTTCGTGGGCTTTCTGGCCGTGTACGTTCTGGGCCTGGAAACGGGCTTTTTTGTCAGGCTCTTCCGTGTCTTTGTGCCCATCGTTCTGGCCGGAATCGTTCTTGACCTGCTCTTTAAGCTGCCCTGGACGGGACTGGAATACGAAGCTTTCGGAGTGTCGATTGAAGCCTCGCGGCGCTGGTGGGTCTTTGGTATGTCGAGGCTGGGCGGCTTCGGGAGAGCCTCTTTTGAGACGGCCATAATGCTTTTTGCTTTATGTGCCCTGTATCTGACCACGACCTGCAACGGACCGGTCACGTACGGGACTCGTGCGAGAGTATACGATGTAGTCCTGCTGATTCTCTCGTTTGCAGGCATTGTCCTGACCACCGCCAAGACGTCGATTCTCGCGTTCGTCATCCTGTTTGTCTTCTACGTGCTGGCCAGGATCCGTACCGGCCGCCGGACCGCAGGCCGGGCTCTTGCGAACGTCGGGGTGAAGGTGCTGATGGTGATGATATTCCTCTACGGGCTGATCCCGCCGGTGCTGGCGCTGGAGTCGCCGACGTCCCTGGTGAACCTTCTGCACACGGACAGCGGCATCCTTTCAAGGCTGGCCGCCTCCTATGTGCTCAGGATGGAGGAAATGTGGCCGCGGGCGTTCCAGTTGCTTTCGGAGCCCTATATGGTTGTCACGGGGCGTGGGCTGGGCGGTATCGGCATGCCCCAGAAATACTTCGAACCGGGCCTGGCAAACGCGGCCGACAACGTGTGGGTTTACCTTGTAGTCGATTTCGGAATTATCGTACTCGGCCTGCTGGTAGCTTATCTGTTGCACAAGATCCTGTTCCTGCGCCTGAGCGGCGGCAGCAACCTGTACTTCTTCGCCTTCTGCATGTCACTGTTCGCATACGGAGCCACTCTCAATGTAATCGAATCTCCCACCCTGATGATGACGCTGGGATTCCTTCTGGCCTTCTGGAAGCGACCGGACATGCGAGTGCACGCGTATGCCCTCACCGGAAGATAGGGGCTGCAGGGATTGGTCGCGTCTTCCGAGGGGGTAATTGTCTTGTCACACGGGACTTTTTTCCTGAGCCGGGCGGAAATCATTTCCCCTGTGCGGTGGAACGGTTACGGCGGACCCATGGACGCGTTCGGTAACGTGCCCGCTGACAACGTGATGCCTGAGCGACCGCCATTTTGTATTCCGGCACGCGGTTTGTATGTCCGGATGTGGAGACTTGCCGGTTATCGGTATGCGCAACAGGATGACAATAAAAACGCGATCGGACGAGGCGATGCCCGGGCGAACGGAGGTGCGCGAGCGCGCTGACGGCCGGGCGGACGCAAACGAGCCCGATATAGGTCTGTATGAACTTGCCTCCCTGCTTATCAAACGCAAGCGGTTCATTCTGTACTCGGTTGTCATCATATCGGTGATGATGGCAGCCATACTTTTGGGTACCGCCAATACCTACCGGTCAACCGCCACGATTCTGTCAGCCGATCGAACCGATAAACTCGGCGGTCTGAGAGGACTGGCCGGTCTGGCAGGTATCAACGTCAGTCAGGATAATCCATCGGAGCTGTTTCCGGTTATCCTTCGCTCCAGGTTGGTGAAGGACGGCGTGCTGGGCAGGGAGTACTCGATCGGTGGAGCGGATGCCGAACCGGTGACCGTAACCCTGCAGCAGTATTTCGGCGAGGATTTACCCGACAGACTCTACGCCGCGCTGGACGGTGTCACCAGCATTGGCATGGACAGGGGGACGGGCGTGATACGGGTTTCGGTTGACACCAAGCAGGCCGAGTTGTCGCAGGCCATTCTGACGGAATACCTCGCTCAACTCGAGACTTTCAACCTGCACAAGAGGCGTTCGAGCGCCAGGGAGAATCTGCAGTATCTCAATCGTGAACTGGCGACGATCGGCCGGCTGTTGTCCGAGGCCGAAGATAACCTGAGCGTTTTTCAGAGCGCCAACCGCGACTGGGCGGTGACGACAAATCCCGATGTTCTCAAGGAGCTTGCCCAACTGCGCCGGGAAGTGGAAATCCGCACACAGGCATATCTGTTCCTTACCGGCGAAAGCGAGATAGCCAAACTGGAAGCACAGAAGGACGTGCCCATCGTTCGAATTCTCGATGCACCGTCAGTGCCTGCCCAGAAGTCCGGGCCGTTCCGGGCGGCGACCCTGGCCGCCAGCGCGGTCGGGACGCTGTTCCTGGCCATGTTTATCTCCGTCATTCACGGGATGTTTCTTAAGCGGGTGCGGGGGCCGGACAGGCAGGCTTTCCAGGCCCTGCGAGAAGACCTGGTCGATGCTTTTCCGCTGACCAGGCGCGTCGTTACCCGTGCCGCCCGGCGCCTGAGTGCGAGGGCGCACCGACACGCTGATTCTGCGTGATACCGTCCGTTATTCCCGAATCGAACCGGTGCCGGAGAATTCTTGTGCCCGGCTCCGGATTTAAATTGATTTTTGGGGTGTGATGTTATAGTTTTGCCACACCCGGACAGGCCCGTATCAGGGAAGAGGGTTTCGGGCAATTCGCGGTGGATGGACCGACGCGCGCGCCCGAAACTTCAGGACTGTTCAGAACACGATGAGTTTTGCATCGTGGTGGGGTTCCCGAGTGGTCAAAGGGAACAGACTGTAAATCTGTCGGCGTAGCCTTCGAAGGTTCGAATCCTTCCCCCACCACCATGATTAATGCCTGTTCGGGTTTTTTTTTGCCCCTGGTGCCGGCTCGCCATACGTCGATTCACAGTCCTTCCCGGTGGGCCGTCTTGAACAAATGGGTTTGCGCCGGAGTCCGAGTCAATATATCTTGGCGGCTCGCATCACGCTATGGCTGGCGAAACGGAAAAGATACACGCGGACTACACTGAAGGTTCGATCCTCGGCTCCATCCTGAAGATGGGGCTGCCCTCCATGTTCGGGTTCCTGACTCAGAACATCTATACCATTGTCGATACGTGGTGGGTCTCGCGGCTTCCTTCCGGCGAAGCGGCCGTGGCCGGCCTGACTTTTTTCGCCGTCATACTGTCGCTGCTGTTTTCGTTCAACCAGCTGGTCGGGCCGGGCTCGGTGGCCGTCATCTCGCGGCGATACGGCGAGAAGAACTATGATCAGACCGAAAAGGCGATCAAGGAAACAATCCTGCTCAAGCTCCTTTTCGGCTTCGTCTTCGGAATCACCGGCTACTTCTTCACCGAGGATCTGCTGAGACTGGTGGGAGCGCGAGGAGAGTCCCTGAGACTCGGCGTGCAGTACGCCCGGATCATGTTTGTGGCCCTCGGCATTCCGTACGCCACCTATTCCATCTTCACTGCCCTGCGCAGCGTGGCCAACCCGCGCATGGCGATGATACTGATGGTCGTCTCCAACCTGCTGAACATGGCGCTCGACCCGGTGTTCATTTTCGGCTATTTCGGTTTCCCTGCCCTGGGTATCCGGGGAGCGGCTATTGCCTCGATCATCTCGTTTGCGCTCACCCTGACAGCCGGCCTGGTGCTGTTCTATACCGGCCGTACCAACCTGCGGCTTCACCTGCGCGGCAAAGCGGCCCTGTCCCTTGAAACCATGTGGCAACTGGTCCGGATCGGTGTCCCGGCCTGGCTGGGGTCAGTCTCGTTTACGGGTTCGAGACTGCTGATAACGCCCATGATCGCGATGTTCGGTACCTCGGTCGTGGCGGCCTACGGTGTGGGGGCGCAGATTTTTGGCTTCGGCATTATGATAATCATCGGTATCGGGCTGGGCCTCTCGTCGCTGATCGGCCACAACCTCGGCGGGGGGAAAATCGAGCGGGCCAGGAAAACCGGCGACCAGGCCATACTGCTGTCGGTAGGTATTATGATCGTGTTCGGAGCGATCATGTTTACAACGGCCGAGCTTGTAATGGGACTGTTCTTCAGATCGCCGGAGACGATCGGTCACGGCGTCACGCTGCTTCGCATTTACTCCCTTGCCTTTCCCTTCTTCGGCGTCTTCCTGATGATCGAGGAGATCCACGTCGGCGTGGGTTTGAACGCCCCGATGATGGTGTTCACGGTCATTCACTCGTGGCTGTTGCAGGTCGTGCCGGTCTTCCTGATCACGACCGTGTTTCATCTCAACCAGGTCGCCGTCTGGTGGGCTATGATGCTCGCAGGGTGTGTGACCGCCGCCATGGTCTACGCGTACTATCGGCGCGGCCGATGGCTGACCGTTAAAGTGTAGGGCGCCCGCCGCCGGTATCGTTTACCGGCCCGACGGGTACCCGACCGGCATAATCAGCAGCACGGCTTCCTCGTGCCCGTTGACACCCACCAGTGCGTTGACGGCATCGTCGCTGAACGCCCCGGCCACCACCGTGCCCAGACCGAGCGAGGCAGCTTCCAGATAGATATTCTGGCACACCGCGCCCGATTCCATGTACGCGTACCGGTAACCGCGATCGGAGTACTTGCGGGTCACGCGGTCAAACCGGGCGGCCAGGATGAGCGTGACCGGGGAGCTGCCCACGCAGTCCTGCTCAAACGCGGCCTCGTGCGCTTCACGGCTGAGATCGCCTTCTCTGACCAGCTCAAGGCTGCTGTCAGAGACCTGGAAATGGTACAGCCCGGCCGGCAGGGACTCGACGTTGGCCGCCACAACATAAATCTCCATCGGGTAGAGCGCCCCGGCCGAGGGGGCCGAGCGGAAATCGAAATCGCCGCGCCGCCGCGTGATGCCGTCGGCCGAGAGCAGAAGCCGCGAAAGCTGTGCGAGCGTGACCGGCTTTTTCTCAAACGAGCGGACGGATTGGCGTTTCTGCAACGCCTGTTCGAGGCTCATGCCCCCGGGGGCTGGTGCCGGCAGTATCATCTTGATGGCTCCTTCGTATTGTTTGTAGAGCGGGACCTCTTTGCCCTGCGTGATATCGTCGCCCTTGAATCCTTCGTCGCCGTAGCTGGTTTGGAAGTGGAACTGCGGTCCGATGGACGGTTCCGGCTCCTCCTGCGCCCACGCACCGGCGACGAGGAAGAGGGTGAGGGCGATAACGGTGGACATAGTATGCTTCATGCTTGCCTCCTTTCGACAGGTCTTTGGGGCTCATGTGACTCGCGCGTGGGTGTAGTATAATAGGCGGTCGAGGCTTCAGGCAAGTGCTGGGCCGATCTGGTGGGTTGATTGCGGTGCCAGAGCCTTGTTGCGGAACGGTCAAGTTGAATTGGCGGGCGGGTGAGTGTGTGTGCCGTTCTCTTCAGCTGCATAGTCTTCGTATTGCTTGAGGAGTCCCCTGACGTGTTCGCCTTTCATGTAGTGTTTCTTGCCGCTGGCGTCGAGAGCGTAAATGCACTTAACGCTCTCCGTTGGCTTCAGGTGAAAGAGGTTCAAAGAGGTAGTAAATGTGACTTGCTCACCCTCACTCAGTTTCCGGGGCAATTCGTCGAGCAGTGTCAAGCGGGATTGTTCTTGCGCAGACTGTATGCCCATAGCGAAGTCCGTGATACATATAGGTCTCCTGCCGATGTTGGCGATGGTAAAGCAGGGGAGAATTTGCACGTCCATCTCACCAATCATGCCAGTCACTAGTATTCTGGCACGATCACGACGCACGCGCCACAAGGTTAACACTACTGCAAACGTGGATACGACCGCTCCATACACAGCTACCCACTCAAAAGTAGTTAACCCTAAAAGCGCGAATGGGCTGATAATGGACATGGCACACACCTCCTTCAGCGTTCGTCCTCTGCCGGCCGGTCGGTATGGGTCATGTCAGTTCTGTAATTCTGAACTCGAATATCGGACCTAGGACCGGCTTGGACAATCCTCTTTGCTATCCGGATGGGTCAGCGTACTCTTCAAGTATGCTGTGTTGATCTATGAACTGGCTGAGGACCGTATGAGCACGCGTGCTGGAGCTCATGGCCTCGACCATAATCTCGGCATCAGACTGCGGAAGTGAATCTCCCAGCTTCTCAATTGCTACCCTTAGTTTCGAAGAGGCCCGCGACATCTCTCCTCTCAATGCTGAGGGAAACAGCGGACCCCATCGGTCTATATAATTCCACGCGTCTAAGGTCGCGTCCATCGTTTCTTGATTCACGATGCGTGCGCCGTTGGTCTTCAGTTTAGCAAGCGTTAGTTTGAGTTGGTCTAACCTGTAGCAGGCTTCTATCATCTTGTCAACTGACATGTTGGTGATTCGGCTTGCAAGCTGGAACTTGCGTGCTACCTGAGCGTCCTTCAAGTCCATCTCCTTTAGCTTCCGGCTTTGCCGCAGGGCGTAGATGGCCACAGTGGCCGTAACCGCATTTGGCACTAAGAGTATCAGCACATCAGTCCACGGCATGGTAGAGACCCCCTCCGGTCGTGAAGTGTTCCTATTTGTTCTGTAAAGCTATTCTGTTACAGTGAGTGTGTCAAACGGAAAATCCACACTGCCGTAACCCCCTACCTGAAATCCCTCGACCTGGGCGTGTCGAGGTTCCGGGTCATTCGTAACGGCGTGAACTCGCAGCCGATGACGTTGATCACACCGTCCTTTTTCTCCACCGTGCCCCTGACCACCAGCGCTTTGGAATAGACAATCGCACGGCGACAACGCTGCATGTAGTTCGGCTTGACGACGATGTTGGCAAAGCCGGTCTCGTCCTCCAGCGTGACAAACAGGAATCCCCTGGCGGTGACCGGACGCTGGCGGATAACCACCACCCCGGCCACGCGGACGGTCCGACGTCCCGGCACGGTTTTCAGGTCGTTCGACGAGAGAATGCCTTCGCGTTCGAGCCGCCGTCGCAGCAGCGCCATGGGGTGCGGCCCGGTGGAGAGTTCCATGCCCCTGAAATCGGCGGCCAGCCGTTCGCCGAGCGCCATCGGCCGCAACAGGCGGAAGCTCTCTTCGGGCACGGTCAGGGAGAGTTCGTCATCGGACTTCCGCGACAGGGAGAGGATTTCCCAGAGCGCCTGGCGGCGGGTCAGGCCGAAACAGCGAAAGGCGCCGATAAGGGCGAGTTGCTCAAAACAGTCCTGGTCCAGCCGGGTGCGAAAGACAAAATCAGCCGGGGAGACAAACGGACCTTTCTCCAGTTCGTATTCGATTTTTTCCTTAGCCGCCGGGCCGAGCGATTTGACATAGCGGAACCCCAGCCGGACTTTGTCGCCTTCCACCGTGCAGTCCCAGCGTGACGTGGAGACGTCGACACCAAGCATCCGGATACCGCGCTGGCGGGCTTCGTAGACAATCGTCGAGGGGGAGTAAAAGCCCATCGGCTGTGAGTTGAGCAGGGCGCAGTAGAATTCCTGCGGGTAGTACACTTTGAGGAAGGCCGAGACGTACACCAGCAGGGCGAAGGAGGCGGCGTGTGATTCGGCAAAGCCGAAATCGGCAAAGGCCGCCATTTGCACGAAGATCCTGCACGCGGCCTGTTCGTCGATGCCGTTTGCCAGCATTCCCACGATGAGCCGTTCTTTGAGGGCGTCCATTTTTTCTTTGGAGCGTTTGTGTCCCATAGCGCGGCGGAGTTCGTCGGCCTGCGACGGGGTGAACCCGGCGGCGGCCACCGCTATCTGCATCCCCTGTTCCTGGAAAAGCGGCACGCCGAGGGTGCGTTTGAGGATCGGTTCCAGCGACGAGTGCGGGTAGGTGACTTTTTCTTCGCCGTTTCGCCGCCGAAGGTACGGGTGGACCATGTCTCCCTGGATAGGTCCGGGGCGGATCAGGGCCACCTCGACCACGAGGTCGTAGAAACATCGCGGCCGGTGGCGCGGCAGGGTGTTCATCTGGGCGCGCGATTCGATCTGGAAAATACCCACCGTGTCGGCGGAGCAGACCAGGTCGTACACTTTCGGATCGTCATAGGTGAGCCCGGCCGGGTCGATGCGGATACCGCGATGTTTTTCGATCATCTTAAAGGCGGTGTCGATGAGGGAGAGCATGCCGAGCCCCAGGAGGTCGATCTTGACCAGCCGGACCTCGCCGGTGTCGTCCTTGTCCCACTGGATGACGCTCCGGTCGGGCATGGTGGCGTTTTCAATCGGGACGATCTGTGTGAGAGGTTTTTTGGTGATGATCATGCCGCCGACGTGGATGCCCAGGTGGCGGGGGAAACGCCTGATCCTGCGGCAGAGGTCGATCAGCAGGCGGACCCGCTTGTTGTCGGTGTTCAGCCGGGTTTCGCGGACCCGTTCTTCGAGTTCTTTGCTGTTCGAGTAGTGGTCCAGCAGTTTGGCCAGTTTGCCGGTTTCTTCGAGGGAAAAGCCGAGCACCTTGGCGATGTCGCGCACGGCCGAGCGGCCGCGGTAGGTGATGACCTCGCACACCATGGCGGCGTGTTCCCGGCCGTACTTGTTGTAGACGTACTGGATGACCTCTTCACGGCGGTTGTTGGCGATGTCGATATCGATATCCGGCGGCTCCGAGCGTTCCTCGGAGATGAACCGTTCAAAGAGCAGCCGGAGCCTGATCGGGTCGACGGCGGTGATCTCGAGACAGTAGCAGACGGCGGAGTTGGCCGCCGAGCCGCGCCCCTGGCAGAGGATGCCGTTCTCGTTGCAGAAGCGGGCGATGTCCCGGACGATCAGGAAATAGCCGGTCAGGTCGAGCTTGTTGATAAGGCGCAGTTCGTGCTCGAGCTGGTTGACCACCTCGGCGGTGAGCTCGCCGTAACGTTTTTTCGCTCCCCGGTAGGTCAGGTGTCGCAGGCAGGCGCGCGTGCTCTGGCCGTCGGGCGTGGGGAAGTCCGGCAGGGAGGTTTTCAGGTCACGAAGCATGAACCAGCATTGTTCGGTGATTGCCTGGGTGTTTTCAATTGCTTCCGGCAGGCGCGCGAACTGTCGGCTCATCTGTTCGGCGGACTTGAGATACCGTTCCGCGTTCGGGTACAAAAGGTCGCGGGCGTCGTCCAGCGTGGTGTGATGCCTGATGCAGGTCAGGACGTCCTGCAGCGGCCGATCCTCGGGCGCGGCGTAATGGGCGTTGTTGGTGGCCACCAGCGGGATGTCAAGCGCCCTGCCGAGCCTGGCCAGCCCGGCGCACACCGTCTGGTGCATCGGAAGATTGTGATGTTGCAGTTCGAGGTAAAAGTTGTCCCGGCCGAACAGTTCGCGGTACCGTGCGGCCGCCCTCCGGGCATCGTTCGTGTTTCCGTCCAGGAGCGCCTTCGGGATTTCACCGAGCATACAGCCGGACAACGCAATTATCCCCTCGCGATGGCCGTCGAGAAGGTCCCGGGTGACCCTGGCTTCTCCCTTTTTGCTCTTTAGCTGTGCTTCGGAGAGAAGCCGGGAGAGGTTGGCGTACCCCGTGGGGTTCTTTACCAGCAGCAGCAGGTGGTGGTCGTCATCGAGTGTTATTTCGGCCCCGAAGATCGGTTTGATTCCTTTGCTCAGCGCTGCCTGGCTGAACCGCACGATGCCGTACAGGCCGTTGTGGTCGGTCAGCGCCAGCGCGGGATATCCCAGTTGATACGCCCGCTCGACCAGGGCCTCCGGATGCGAGGCACCGTCGAGAAAAGAGAAGTTGGAATGGCAATGCAGTTCGGTATAGTTCATGCTGCCTGTCCGGCTTTTCAATCAAAGATTCCCTGCAGGAACCAGCGGGAAGAAGTACGCTCGAAAAAGACGAGGTAAAGCTGCCGGTGAGAAGAAGACCGGTCATCGCCGATCTGAATCTCGTAGTACAGCCGGTTGAAATCGACGCTCCACCATCCCCCGGAGAGTTCCCACGGTCCGTGATACCGCCTGATCGGTTGCCGGTGGCGACCGATCCCGGCCTCCCGGAGCCGGCTGTCGGTGGTGGTTATTTCGATCCGGCGCGGCGGCTGGAGAAGACGCAACCCGGAAACGTTCCCCATAACGCAGGCTCGAAGACCGTCGGCCGGTTGACGGTCTTCCATAGTGCGCGGGCGCCGGTCCGTGTTTCGAGGTGAGAAAGGGGCAAGGGAGAATTTCTGCTCCGGCAGGATGGCGGCACACAGTTGGGGAACGTATATGAGGTCGGAGTCGATGGTCCGTTCGGGAGAACTGATTTTTTCGTTTGATGAAAACGCCAGTTGCTCTGAGAGCAGTGTCGCCGCCTCGGGAATAGTAACCTTTATGCCGGTGACACCGGCGGAGAGTTTGAACCCGGCAAGCAAGGGGAGAAGCTGCCGGAGGAATCTCGATACGGACAGGGTCGGTCGTTCGACGGTGACCGGGAGATTCTGCTGCGTGTGGTTATCGAGTTCCAGCATGATCGTAACACAACCGCACCCCCGGCTGAACTTCCCCAGGGCGCCCAGCAGGGGAGAGAGCAGTTGTCTCACGTACGAGGTAACGGCGCCGGCGGTGTAGATCGGGGAGACCAGGTGGATTTCGTTCGACAACTCGTCGTCCGACGGTTCAGCGGGGGAGAAGGTGGCGTCGGTATCGTCACCCCGCGCCAGGCGTGACAGGGCTGTTCCCTCCCGGCCGAACCGCCGGGTCATCTCGTTGGCGGGGAAGGCCGCCAGTTGGCCGATGGTTTTCAAGCCGAGATCGTGCAGCATGGCCCGTGTCTCCGGAGAGAGAGGGAGGTCCGCAACGGGGAGATTTTCAAGGAACGTACGCTCACGGCCGGACGGGATGATCGTATACGGGACGGCGCCGGACACCCTGGCGGCCGTTTCGGCGACGAACCTGTTTTTTGCGATTCCGACCTTTACCGGGTAGCCGAGCGGACGGATGGCTGCAATTATCCGGGCGGCAAACGCAGCTTCGCTCCTGTGCAGCAGGGTAAGACCGGCGGCGTCAAGGAAGAACTTCCCTGGAGAAGTTTCCTCCACAAACGGTGAGAAGCGCTGGAGTTTTTTGAATATCGCGTTTGACTCTTCTATCTCCCTGGTTATCTCGCGGACCCTGACCACCAGGCCGGGACACAACGTACCCGCCTGGGCAAGGGTCATGTCGGGCAGCAGGCCGGCACGCGATGCCGCGTGGTTGACGGCGATAATCGGTGCGGCGTCAAAATCGTTTTCAGCCAGCGCCGCCGGTTTGAGGCGAAGGGAAGGGTCCGCCCGGAGACAAACGGCCACCGGAAAATCAGGCGCCAGCAGACAGGCCACGCGTTCCCCGGTCATAACAACACCTCCGCCTGCGTTCCTTCTCTGCAAATCCGGCTTTTCGTAAGGTGCACTTTCAGGCGGTCGCTTCCGGATCGAAGGACCTCCAGCCGCAGTGACGCCATACTGGAGGGAATAATCTCAGAGTTATTCTCGGTCAGGAAGATTGTCAGCGCCCTGGCCCGGACGGTCTTGAGGCGCAACCGGTGAAGCAGGACGATTGGCAGCACCTGTTTTTCACCCACCAGGTCGAAGACGATGACGTTGACGGTTTGATTTCTCAACAGCAGTTCCGCGGTGCGAAGGCCGGTTTTTACACGGTCGGTGGGGCGACTGTCCGGTTTGACCACCAGCAGGCGGGTAAGATCGACCCCGCTGACGGCAGCCGCGGACGGAAAGAAGGTACTGCTGAAATCGATATAGGCCGCAACTCCCGTCCGGGTGAGATGAGCCAGCAGCTTGAGCAAAAGACTCGTTTTCCCCGATGAAACGCCGCCGGTGATTTCGATCAGTTGGCCGTACGGAATACCGCGCAGCGGAAAGAGGGCATCAAGCTCCGGCAGGCCGGTGCTGAATGCCGGTGCTGTTTCGGCCACGGGCTTCAACGCCTGCGGCCATCGTTTCCGGATAATTTCCCTTAGTGCGGCGGTGCCGACGGGGGCAAAATCGGCGGTATGACAGCTTGTTTTTTTCGTTTGACGGTCCATATTTTTTCATATCGGCAATACTGCCCATGCGTGCAGTTATACGATACGAAAGGTTTCCGGGCTGTCAATAACATATTGCAATGCATTGGCCGGCAACGGGTTGTCAGACCCGCCGGCGGTCAGGATGGCCGTGCCATCGGCTGTGTTCTTGACTTCGGCCGGGAGTGCTCTATATTGGAAGTGCGTAACAGGCAGGCGATCTTTTCAGATCGGTCATTCGGAAGAGATCACAAGGTTCCGGCAGCGTTCGGGCCGGCAGTTGGCGGGTTGCCTTTACCCTCGGTGACTGCCTGACTCTGATCAGTTCCCTCAACCTAATCAGGCCAAATCATCCCCAGATCTATTACTTTGGCCGGTGGAATTGTATCGACGGCGGATTCGCTCACCACGATCACAGCGGCGCCGTCAGCCGAAAAGAACCCGTTGGCATTACCGTAGAAAACGGTGGTATGCAGGGGAAACTGGAATTCACCGGCCAGATCACAGGTGAGTCTCAACTCCAGGACGGTGCTGTCACCCGGGTTGAGCACGCTGCCGAGAGTATCAGATTCCCCCGGTTCGTCGATGATCCAGTAGTACGTTTCGTAGCCAGCCACGACGGGATTCAGGGCGGCGTGCTCAAAAAGGCACGCTCCGGCGGCACCGGCAACGGTCACCGAATACGAGACAATCTCGAACTGGGCAGGGAGGTTCTCTGAAAAGTAGAGTCCCGAGAGGGGAAAGGATTCGTTGTTCACCACCGTTCGCGTGATGGCAAGGGTGTCGCCGGCCGCGACCTCAAGCTCGGTTAACGTGTACGTGCTGACTATGCTGTAGCCGGTCGGGTGAACGGTTTCCTGGCCGCAAAGGCGCGCCGGCAGCAGGAACAGTCCCAGCGCCAGTAGCAGGTGGGCCGGTCGCGAGTATCTCATATCATTGTATATCGACCACAATTCGGCGGCTTTTTATCTTTAATGTACGCGCGGCCGGCCTCTGTGTAAACTCTTTTCCCGGGGAGCCGCCATGCCCGGCGAAGCCGCCGGTCAGTCAATGCTGGCGGTTCGATAGTGGCACTCGTTTTTGGTTGACACCGCGGCGCGCATTCTCGTACTTGAATCAGTTAAATAAGGATACTCTACTCTACTATGCACGCTACGGGGCAGGGACATCTTCCGCCCGGTCTCTCCTATGTTCGGCTCTTCAGGGCGAGAGTTGCCTGGGCGACCTCAGGAACGGTCGTGGTGCTGTCGGTTGTTGTTTACTGGCTGACGGCCTTCAGGACGTTCACGTGGTGGAACTCGGCAGAGTATTCGCTGGCCGCCGTCACTCTCGGAACGCCGTCTCCTCCCGGTTCGCTGCTCGTAACCGTGCTCGGCTGGATCGTGACAAAGCTTCCTCTGGGCATTCCGGATCTGTTTCGTCTGAACCTGTTTGCGGCTGCAGCGGCGGCGATTACGGTGGGGCTGGTGTCCCTGATTGCCACCGAGCGACTTATAGGCGCGGCAGTGCAGAGGAGGCCGCTGGTCGAGAGGCGTTCTTTGATAACCGGGTCCGTCGGCGTGGCCGTCGGCGCCCTGACCTTTGCTTTCAGCCAGACTCTGTGGACGTACGCGGTCAAGTTGACTCCCTACGTCTTCACGGCCCTGTTTACCGCTCTTATTCTATGGGCTCTCTTTCGGTGGTCGGAACGTGCGTATGACCCGAGCGCAGCCCGGCGGCTGTTCCTGGTTACGTTGCTGTTCGGCCTCGACCTGAGCGTTCATCGCACCAACTTTTTGCTTTTCCCGGGCCTGTTCGTCTGGGTGCTGCTGGGCAACCCACGAACGTACCTCTCGATTCGATCCTGGCTTTACGGCTTCTGCGGACTGGTCCTGGGTCTGGCCGGGCACCTGCTGCTGATTCCCCTGGCCGCCAGAAACCCTTTCCTGAACATGGCCGATCCGAGCAACTGGTCGCGTTTCTACGACTACGTGTCACTCCGCATGGCTGGCGGCGGCTGGCTTGTGGAGCTGTATCCCCGCAAAGCGGATTTCCTGCAGGTGCAGGTGATGGACTGGGTAAACGGTTTCGCGGCCAACTTCTGCACCTTTGACAGCAGCATCGTACCGGCTCTCCTGGCCCTGGTCGGCCTAGTCTGGTTGTGGCGCAGAAACTGGCGCCCCGCCTGCGGCCTCACCGTGCTCTTTCTTCTGTCGAGCCTCGGGGCGGTCGTGTATTTCAACGTCCCTGCCGATTTCTTTCGATCCATGTACCGGCATTACCTGCCTTCATTTGTCATCATCTCCGTGTGGATTGCCTGCGGCGCGGGGGCTATTGTATACTATGCGGCCAGGATGACCGGCCGGCTACGAGTTTACGCCACGATGCTGGCGGTGATCGTCATAGCCGTCGCCGCGGGCAGGCAGGTGAAGCTGAATTTTGCGCCTGTCGACGGATCGAATCGCTCGTTCGCTTACGATTTCGCCATGAACGTTTTTGAGAGTCTGCCGGAGAAGGCGATTGTTTTTGTCGCTGGAGACAACGACACGTTTCCCCTCTGGTGCCTGCAGGGGACCAGGGGGGTCAGGCCGGACGTGACCGTCGTCAACCTCCCTCTGCTCAATACATCGTGGTACGTAAAGCAACTTGTCTCTCGCGACAGCACGTTCCCCTTGTCCAGCGATGACTTGTCCGCGGTTGTGCCCCTGGCCTGGCGGGACACGACAATCACCGTGCCGACGGGCGGTGACCCGACCGCCCCGGGGCTGTCCGACGAGACCGCGGTGCCTGATTCGGTCTACTTTCAGGTGCCGCCGAGCTTCCAGAGCGGTGTTCTGATGGGCAGTGATCGGCTGATCCTGCGAATGATCAGTCAGAATCGCTGGCAACGTCCCGTGTTTTTTGCCATCACGACAGGGTCGCAGTTCTGTTCCTGGGTGCAGCCGTACCTTCGCCTCGAGGGCCTGGTAAGGCGCCTGGTGCCGGTTTCGGACGGGCCCGCGGTGACAGGACCGCTGCGGGAGAACGTGCTCTCGAGATACGTCTACAACGGTTACGCCGATTCCGCCGTTTGGCTCGATGATGTCTCCAGATCGATGGCCGTCAACTATTATGCGGGCTTTATCGCGCTGGCCACGGCTGAAAAGGCGCGCGGGGACACCGCTGCCTGTCAAGAGGTTCGGCGGCGAATGCTTGAACTGCTGCCGCCGGATCGGCTGGTGCCCCCACCCAACATCCGGCGGTTGATCGACGTGGTCTGCGGCCGGGACGAGCCCGGTTGACGGCTCTTGCCGCGAGCCGCCGTCACGTCCGGCAATTGCGGCAGACCACAAGCAGATCAGGTTACTTTCTCTGCCGAAACTTCCTTCGCCGGTCGTAGGGAGTGATGTCGGGCAGTTCACCGTGCTTCAGCTTCCGCTTCATCTCTCGCCAGAACGCGATGGTGTACAGATCCGCGTGCACGATGTCGAAAATGCCCTTGAGGGGCTTGGGGATCCCCGAATACCTGTCTATCTCATCCATGAAGAAATCGTCGGGAGTGGCCGTGATCCAGTTTTCCTCGAGCTGGGTTTCCTCGTACTCGTCCCGGGGTTCGGGCTTGACCCTGAAGTGTGTAGTTTCCAGCGGCTGGACGTCGTCGTAGTCGAACAGGACAACCCTTCCCTGACGGGTAACGCCGTAGTTCCACGTGTTGAACAGGTCGCACGGGAAAATGCCGGTGCCGGCGAGGTCTTTCAGGAAGTAGCCGAAGTCGATGATAACCCGGCGTATGGCTTCAGGATGCTTTTCGGTGGCCAGGTATATCGGCAGGGGCGTCACTTTTCTCTGGACGTACACGTGATGTATGACAACGTGTTCATCCTCGATGTCGATAGTCTCGGTGCCGGCCCGACGGAACTCGTCGAGGAGCTGCCTTGAGAAGCGCTTCCTCCGGAACCTCAGGTTTTCAAACTCGAGGGTGTCGACCATTCGACCGACGCGATCGCGGTGACAGACGAAACTGTAATGGTACACTACCTCGGAGCGGGAAATCGTCTTCACTGTAATGTCCTTTGACCTGAGAAAGCAGGGTCTGTCCTTGATGACCTTAAACACGAAGTTGTAATCGGGCAGGGTGAAGACGATCATGACGGCGCCTTCTTTCCCCGGAGCGATGACGAACTGCTCTTTGGATTCGTGGACGAACCGATGCAGATCCTTGTAGAACCGCGTCTTGCCGTGCTTGGGGCAGCCTATCGACGCGTACAGTTCGGAGACGGGTTTTTGCGGCAGGATCGACTTGAGAAAGCCGATCAGCGCGTCGTGGCGGTCAATCTCGATATGAAAATAGGAATGGGCAAAACCGAAGACCCGGCTGGCCTCGGCCTCACTGAGAAGAACGGTGTCGACATATATGCCCGTACCTTCGTTGTACAACGGAAGGATGAAGGGGATAAACTGTGAATCTATGCGGATTCGCCCCACCGTGTAGGCGACCTTGTTACGGTAGAAGGGAGACCGAATAACCTCGACCGTGTATGTTCTGTCGTACCCTACAATCGGCCAGAGGAACAGCTCGACTTCCGTGGCCACGAGTGCGGCGTCCCGATCGATGTCCTCATACCTGATCGCAAAGTCGTGGTCCTGAAGAATCCCGCGTATGAGTTGCCTGGTCTCGGCGCCGTTGACGTAAGTCCTGTAAATCGGGTTCTTCGGCTCATCCGGCTGGGCCCGGTCTTCCAGGTGCAAGTATTCGACCTCTCTGTTGACGCCGACCGTCATCAGGACCTTTCTCGTCACCGAATTGAAAAACGTTTCGGCGAGCTCGATGTCGTAACGGCCGGTGATAAGCCCGGTGTACTTGCGCTTGACGGCCATCCAGAGCGAGACGTCGGTTGTCCGGACGCCCAGGGTATGCCTGAGTTTCGCGTTCACCTGCTCCAGCGACTTCTCATTCAAGTCCAGCCTTTCGAGCGCATCCTTGTATCTTCCCTGCCAGTCGGCGCGCTCGAATCTGCGCTTGGCGCGCCGGGTAACCCTGGCGAACTCGCGCGAGTATTTTTCGTAAGCGTCCCGAATGCATTCCGAAGCCCACTGAGCAAGCCCCTGCGTGGTCGTGGGATGCTTCGGCGTTGCCTTTTGATGTGGTGTCATAGTCTCCCCGCTGCGTAGTGCAGTTGGTTGTCTGTCATGAATATAATATCTCTTGCTGCCCAGACCAGAGCCTTTCTGGCGGATTTCGCCGCGCGCGATGCAGGCAGTTCGGACCGTGGTTTCAGGACGCCGACAGTGACTGCGGATTCCCCTCGTCACCGCAGAGGCACGCATCGCGCTGGGCGCCCGGGAACTGGAGAAAAAAGTCGCCAGAAAGAAACGGTGTCTGATAGCGGTGCCGGCGATTTATGGCTTGCCCGTAGTGTGTTATTGCCCTGATACTTACGACACAGTGATGAAGTGATGCTTTATATCTTGCGGCCGTGCGACCTGCCGGGTCGCCGGACGGTTGTGGACACTGCGGCAAAACCGAACCCTGAACCCGCCGGGAGAGCGCAACGTATTGCCGTCAGGAACCGTGAATAAGTGCGCTTGCGGCGGGTATGATATATGGACCGACCGGACGCCCGCGAGGGAGAAGCTCAAGCCCGGGTTCGCACCGCCGGGGATCAGCAGGGTTGACCGGACTGCGACCCCTCGATTTCTTACGCCGGACCGGTGAAACATCAGGATAGCAAGGAGAGTTGATCATGCCGTTCTGTCCCCAATGCCGCTATGAGTACGAGGCCGGCACCGTGACGTGCCCTGACTGTGATGAACAATTGGTAGAGAGCCTGCCGGAGGCCGGTGGGGCCGGCGCGCCCGAATCCCGGTCGGGCCGGAAGGACTGGGTACTGATAGCCCGGTTGACGTCCCGCGAGTATGCTGAAATGGTTCTGGAAGGTTTACGGGCAAAGGACATCCCGGCCGTGGTCCATTCCGCTACCGGGCATTTCGGCCAGACGGGGCAGATGGGTACGTCCACGTTTCGGCCGGTTGGCGGGGGATACTCGCTGATGGTGTCCCGGGAGCACGTTGCCGAGGCCGACCGGGAGGCCGAGCTTATCCTGGGCGACATCTGGAGACAATCACGGCTGATAGACCTGGATCGTTCGTGACGGGGCTAGTTGGAAGGGGCTGCGTTCATCCGGCCAGGTAGGTTTCAAAGCCTTGCCCGGAGACGTTTCGCCTGCAGGCGTGTCGTGCGGGGATTGATATGCAGCCTCAGGTGCTCAGCTCAACACCGGCGATCCGCCGGATTCTGACTGTCTATCTCCGGTACGTAGTTTTCGGTGCTCCCGGTGGATCCACTGCTGACACGCCGACACTGTCGGTGACACGCAGGTAGTACAGACACACCGTTGGATCCAGCGTCGGCGGGAGAACTCCTCCGAACAGTGAATCACCTGCCTGGCCGTCTTCATGGTTTCCGTCGTCGAACATGTCAACGGTGAAGAAGCCATTCCCGGTGTCGACCTTCAGTTCGATCGACGCGATACCGGCATGGTCCGCGATCTTAGACGTCACAATGACCGAGCCGGCCAACTCGGGAGAGCGGGAGAGGTGATGGCTGGTTTGCCGAACCGAAGGCGGCAACGCATCGCGTATGGCCTCGCACATAGCCGTACGGTAGTATCTGCCTCGCACGGATGTTACTATGTTGCCCTGGATAATCGGCGGGTGGTCTCTGCCCTGGTAGGAGGCTCCGGCGGCTTCATACTCCGCCCGGTAATCCGGGTGCCCTGTGATTTCAAGACCGTTAACCAGGTCGGCGGCCGCCAGCACGCGTACTGCCTTGCACCAGGCAGCCACCACCAGCCCCGAGTCGGCGGCTGACCTGATAAGGTCGAGAGCTTCATTGCTGTTGCCTATGTTCTCAAGCCCGGTGTTGCCCGGCAGCAGACACAGGACGTCGTACTCCGTGATGTCCGCAATTTCAGAAACGAGGAAGTCCGCCGTTCGGGGCAAAAGCCCCAGACTCCGGCTGTAATCGCACCGCTCGACTGTCTTGGACAGGGCGGCCGTTGTGACGTGCCAGCCGAACCGCTCGAATTGCTCCATGATACTGAGCGACGTGTCATCGATGTCGTAGTTGGCTCCGAGACCGTCATCCATCAGGAGTAGAATGTCCACGCGGTCCTGCTCCAGTGCGGCGGCAGCGATCCCCTGCGCGAAAGCTATACCGACGTCACCGATGGCGAATTGGCAGGACGACCGGTTGTCGGCTTCCGCCTGCCGGACCGGCTTGCTGGACAGCTTGATCTCCGCGATTGTCACCCCACGGGTGATCGTAACCGCGAGCGCTACGCAAACCGCCGTTAGTGCAGCTTTTTTCATTTGGAATACTCCTGCTGGCGAGTGGAAGCTCACCGTATGCAAGGGCGGGCCAGTCCATTGTATCTTCCCCTGAGTTCTTGCCGGATTCTTCGCGAATCATACTATATAGGACACAGGAAAGTCCATATCTGTTTTGCGGAATCGGGGATACGGCTACGAGCACACAGTTGCAGGCGTATTGCCCCTGTTCAGGCCGGCGGTTGAGGGACGAGGTCCGTGGACGGTTCTGCCGGGCCCTGCTCGCGGATAGGGTTGTGCCGGGTTTGCCGTAACGTCAGTTGAAAACCGATCTACCGGGCTCAGGGCGCGGGTGAAGGGGAAGACAGCCACCAGCAGAACCGCTTCCCGGGCCGTGTCACGCCGTCCCTGGGTCAGGCAAAGGTGATCTGCCGGATGCCGCAGGCTACCGGAGCGCAGCCTAAGTTGCTGCTGAACAGTCGCTTACAAATCAGGTGGGCGGTCCCGCCGGACGCGACGAACTGATACAGGGCTGCTCGGATTCCGTCTCGAATCGGTTGCCGTGCCGCCGGTCCGGGACTTGGGATTTAAGGCTTGCCCCGGCGGGAGCGATTTCTTATAGTGGACGCGAAGACAAACGCCCGCTGCTTTATCTTTTTGGGACTTGTAACCTTGGATTGATCCCCTCCAAAGGGCAAATTCGGTGGGAACAGCGCGGCGTTGCGCACAGAGGTGATGATTGTGAGTAGCGGGTATTCTCCATGTCGAGCATCCGTTATGCGGATATTAAAGAGAGGAAGGCATGAACATCTACGTGGGAAACCTGTCGCGCGACACCTCGGAGGAACAGCTTCGCCAGGCGTTTTCAAGCTACGGTGAGGCAAAAGAGGTGCACATCATAACTGACCGGTACAGCGGCGAGTCCAGGGGATTCGCGTTTGTCGAGATGCGCAGCAAAGAGGAAGGTCAGGCGGCAATTGCGGGCCTAAACGGAACTGAATTGAACGGTCGGACGTTGAACGTGAATGAAGCCCGACCGCGCGAGCGGGGCGGTGACCGCGGTGACCGCGGTGACCGCGGTCACCGAGGTCGTGGTCGCTGGTAGGATCGGGTTGGACATTACCAGGGCGCCGATTGGGCGTTAGTTATTCAGGGGCGCGGGGTCATACCCGTGCCTTTGTCACACTCAGCAGGAGTTGACACAGCACAATGAACATATTTGTCGGGAATTTCTCGCTTGACACGAATGAGGACGACCTTCGGAAGGCTTTTGAACCGCACGGGGAAGTGGGCTCGGTGGAGATCATCAGGCAGAAAACCACCGGTGAATCCAGGGGATTCGCGTTCGTCGAGATGCGCTCTCGGGACGAGGCCCAAGCCGCCATCAGCGCCCTCGACGGTGCTGAATTCATGGGCCGGTCTCTCAACGTCAATGAGGCACGACCCCGCGTACAGGAGTATCGCAACGATCGGTCGCGGTACGGATCGAAACGGCCTGATTCGAGACGGCGGACGGGCAAGAAGGGCAGCAGAAAACATCGTGGCGGCCGGGGCGGTCACGGTTATGGGGGCCGGCGGTGATACAATCACCTTAGCCTGCCGTCTGCGGTTTCCACCGAATTCCCGGCCGAGTGTGTGTTACGGAATCTGAAAACGTAAACGTCGTAGGGAGGATTGGGTGAACAAGGCAAAAGCTGGCGACACGGTCAAGGTTCATTACACCGGCAAACTGGAGGATGGGACTGTGTTCGATTCTTCCAGCGGGGGCGACCCGCTGGAGTTTACGATCGGACAGGGCAGAATCATCCCGGGTTTCGAGAACGGCATCGTGGGGATGGTAAAGGATGACAAGAAGACTATTACCACAACGTCGGAAGAGGCCTACGGCTCGCGGCGAGAGGAATTGATGACGACGTTTGACAGGTCGCAGCTTTCCGACGAAATCGACCCGGCTGTCGGCATGCGCCTGCGGATGAAGAAATCCGACGGTGGCACGATCGACGTTGTCGTGGTTGACTGTAACGAAAAGTCGGTGACTATTGACGCGAACTATCCTCTGGCCGGCAAGACTCTGATTTTTGACGTCCAGCTGATTGAGATAGCATAGAATGTTTTTGCGTATTGACTCCCCGGCCGTCGTGATCAGCCGGCGCGGCTGGTTCATGTCCGCGGCCGGCCGCAGGGAATGGGGGGACAGGACACGTCGGTGAAGCTGCAGAGCCGCCACCAGGTGTGAACCAACATTGATTCGGCAGGAAGCCTATGAGTGCGACACAGAATTTCGGTATGCGCATCCACGCCATTGCTGCTTACGCGCCTCGTCAAAAGGTGACAAACAGCAGGATCGCCGCCCGGCTGCGCATGGAACGCATGCGCGTCAACGCCGAAAACAGGCACAACGGTCTGGGGAAACTGGACCGAAAACAG
Source organism: Acidobacteriota bacterium (assembly GCA_035529075.1). Lineage (NCBI taxonomy): Bacteria > Pseudomonadati > Acidobacteriota > Acidobacteriota bacterium. The sequence goes on from DATKXK010000010.1 coordinate 364,179, forward strand.
GAAAAAGTTTACAAGACCAGCGATCGCTGGATACAGCGGTTCATCGGATTCAGGGAGCGCCGGTTCGCCGCCGAAGACGAGGGAACCATTGATCTCGCGGCCAGGGCCGCCCTGCTGTTGCTGGACAAGACCGAGTTGAAGCCGTCGCAGATTGACGGCATAGTCTTTGGCAGCGTCACGCCGTCATACCTGAACAGTCCCCCGGATTCCGCCATGCTGCAGGACCGGCTGGGAATCCCTGCCTACGATGGTGATACTCCCAGAGACTTCCACTGCATTGACTGCTCTCTGGCGTGCAGCACGTGGATGGCGAGCCTGCTGCACGCCTACCTGCTTATATCCTCCGGCATGGCCAGGAACGTCCTGGTGGTGGGCGCGGACAAGATGAGCAGCACCATTAACTGGCGGGACCGGGCGTTTGCCACGGTGCTCGGAGACGCCGGCACGGCCACGTGGTGCAGCGCCGTGGCCCCGGAAGAAGACTGGTTCGGCCCGCGTCGGTTCTGGAGCTGGGCCAGCGGCAGGGACGGCGGTGTCATTATGACGCCGATGGGGGGATCAAGTCATCCCATAAGCTCCGCCATGGACATCATCGAATATAAGAACCGGCTGGCCATGGACGGTGCGATGGTCAAGGAGTTGATCGTTCCGCTGGTCGGCGGGCCGGGAATCGAGGCCGCCCTGGGTAAGGCCGGCTGGACGATGGACATGCTTGATCTGGCGACGTTGCACGAGGCCAACCTGACGCTCAACGACGATATTTTTCGGCAGTGGAAGCAGCGCGGTTTTTCCGGGAAGGTTCTTGATGCCGGCGGACTGTTCGGTAACACGACCGCGGCGACAATCCCGCTGGCGCTGGCGCTGAATTCCGAGGCCCTGACGGTGGGCAGCCGCTTTGTGTGGATGGCCTTTGGCGGCGGCCTGTCGGCCAGCAGCGTGCTGGGCCAAATAAAGCACCCCGTTACCTGCGTGTCCGCCGTCTGATTACCGGCCGTCGGCCGGGCGGGGTGTGCGGCAAACTCACGAGGCAGGCAAAGAACAGCCCGGCAGCCGTGTGCCAACTGCCGGGCCGAAACAGACCTGCCACCAGGCACCGGGGTCAGTGCAGTTCCGAGAAATACACTTCACCCAGATTCAACCCTCTGATTTCGTCCTCGATCGCAGACCGGTCGCCAACCACGACGATTAGGATCTCATCGGGTTTGACCCACCTGTTGGCCGTTGCCAGCGCCTCGTCGACGCCGACATCGTTTATGCGGGTGACATAAGTATTCCACGTATCCATCGGCAGGTCGTGTGTGATCATGGTCGATAACTCGTAGGCTACCCCGGGAAGGGATTGGAAATCCTGGGGGAAACCCTTGGTAAGCTTGTTCCTGCTGTCGGTCAAGTCGGCCCCGCTCATGGGCCTCTCACCGACAATGCCGCGAAGCTCCCTGACGAACTCAACTATCGCTTTGCCGGTGACGTCCGTTTGCACCTGTGCGTAACAGCACAGAAGACCCTGGCCGCGCCGGGCTGTAATAAAGGAATACGCACCGTACGTGTACCCCTTGTCCTCGCGGAGATTCTTGAAAAGTCTTGCCGATGGATCCGCGCCCAACACCTGGTTTACCACCGTAGCCGGCAGGTAGTCCGGATCTTTCCGTGAGCCGAGAAGATTGCCGAGAAAGATAGTGCTCTGGGACGTGCCCGGGAAGTCGACGATGCAGATCCTGGTCCTGTCAGGCGGTGCCACAGCAGGGACGGAGCCCGGGGCCAAGTCGCCGCGCTTCCACTTCTTGAAGACGCGTTCCAGGCCGGTCCTGGCCTGCTCCAGAGTGATGTCGCCGACGACGATGGCAGCGGCGTTATTCGGCAGGAAGTTGACCCGGTAGAAGCTCTCGATATCCGAGCGGCTGATGGCGTTTATCGATTTCTCGGTTCCTGAACCGGTGTAGGGCTGGCCGTAGGGATGGTTCTCTCCGTATATCTCGCGCTGGAAGCTCTTGTAGGCCACCGTAAACGCCTGTGAGGATTCCTGTCGAATGCGTCCAAGATAAATCTGCTTCTGTCTCTGGAGTTCCTCTTCCGGGAAGGTCGGGTTGAGCACCACGTCGCCCATGAGATCCAGGGCCGGATCGAGATTCTTCTTTAGCACGTTCAAATTAACGCTGGTGTAGTCGAACGTGCTGGCGACGCCGAAGTAGAGTCCGAGCCTCCGGGCTTCATCGGAGATCTCAAGGGTGCTTCGGGACTTAGTGCCCTCGTTGAGAAGTTCGGCCGTCAGAGAGGCCGTGCCCGGACGGTCGGCCGGGTCGGCGGCCCAGCCGCTCTTTATCAGGAGATTGACCTGAATCAGGGGCAGCTTGTGATTCTCGACCAGGTACAGCTTCAGCCCGTTGGTCAGCGTGGCCTGCTGGATTTGCGGGGTCGTGAACGACGGATCGGTTTCCGGCTCGGGTTCAAGGCTCATCTCCGTGCCTTTGTCCGTTTCCGCCAGTTGGCCATATGGTTCCACGTACAAAACCAGGCGGGCGTCGGGCCGCAGGTAATCACGGGCGTAGGCAAGCATGCCATCGATGGTCGCATCGGTGTACCTGTTCCTGTCCCACGGCAAGTGACCGGGATCACCCAGATAGGTGTTGTATCTGTTCAGCAGATCAGCGCGGCCGCCGAATCCGCCGAGGTCTTCCAGCCGCCGTACGAAGGCGGATTCCCGGTTAATCTGAGCCCGTTCGAATTCGTCGGTCGTCACGCCGTTCATCAGGAGGTCACTTAGGATCCGGTCAACCTCGCGTTCGATTTCCTGCAGGCTGTGTCCTTCCTTGGCTGTGACGATTATGTAGAAAAGGCTGCCGAGCTCTAAGGAGGACTGGAATGCCGTCACGTCCTGCGCCATCTGGCGGTCGTAGACAAGCGCTTTATAAAGCCGTGATGTCTTGCCGGCAGCGAGGATGCTCGCCAGCAAATCGAACTCGGCGTCACCGGGACTGTAATAGGCGGGAGTGTGCCAGGTCATGTACAGACGCGGCAATTCAACCTCATCCGTAAGTACCGTCCTGATTTCCTCGTTCAGTGTCGGTATCCAGGCTTCAATGCGATTGACGGGCGGGCCCGGCGGAATGGGGGCGAAGTACTTTTCCACCCACTGCTTTACCTGTTCGGGCTGGAAGTCACCGGCGATGCAGAGAGACGCATTGTTGGGGGCGTAATACATTCGGAAGAATTCCTGCACGTCCTCGAGGGTAGCAGCCTCGAGATCCTCCATCTTGCCGATGACGGTCCAGGAATACGGATGGTGGGACGGGTACAGAATTGCCCGAGAGATCTCCTCCACCATGCCGTACGGCTGATCATCGACGTTTTGCCGTTTTTCATTCATCACGACACTGCGTTGATTGTCCAGGCGCTCCTGGGTAATCGCCGGCAAGAGATATCCCATGCGGTCGGCTTCCAGCCACAATGTCTTTTCGAGGTAGTTGGCGGGCATGTTTTCCCAGTAGTTGGTGCGGTCCTCGTCGGTGGACCCGTTTCTGGTGCCGCCGTACCTGATGATGCCGTCGGTGAAATTCGTGTTGAAGTGCTCCGAGCCCTGAAACATCATGTGCTCGAAGAGGTGGGCGAATCCGGTTCGGCCCGGCATTTCGTTCTTGGAACCGACGTGGTACCAGACGTTGACCGCGACCACGGGAATCGTATGATCTTCATGTAGAATGACGTCAAGTCCGTTGGGCAGTTCGTATTTCTCGAACTTCAGATCGGGCAGGTCGTCGGCGTGGATGAAAGGCGCGAAGATGACAACGGTAGCCAGCAAGGCAACTGTGGCAATGCGGCAGCATCTCATAGCGTCATCCTTTCTCACAGTGTTTTTGGGGGAACGTCGTACGTGTGATACCGGTGCGCGACATAGTACTCTCCGGCTTCGAGCCGTTATATGGCATACGAGAGGCGCGGAGTCGTTGTTGCATAGCGATCTGCGCCGGTCGCCGAAGAGACTGGCGTTTTTCAGCGGAGTTGCGACGCCGACGGTCTTTCCTCAACCAGGCGCTGGCCGTCAACCCGTGGGGAAAGGTGCCGGCTCCGCAGCCATGTACCGGACCAAAAGTCCCTTGCGCCCTGAAATTCGATACCGTTTATTATGTATCAAAGGACGCCGGATTGGTGGAAAAGACTAACACCAGGAATTTTCAGGCGAATCGAATCGATTCGGCAGGCGTTTGACAATCAGCTTATAACTCAAATCCTACACTGAGATTGTCAAGGTCTTCGGCTCTCGAAGTTCTTAGTGGCCAGGGCTATCGAATGCCATCAAATCACGTCAAGCCCGTATGTCCGAACTGACGGAGGGAGAATCTGCCCGTGGCGGAGAATGACGCTCAGGACGACCCCACGCAGTCGTTTACAGCTTTGACTGTTGGCACCGCGGTTGCGCACTACAGGATCATCAGCCGAATCGGTGCCGGCGGGATGGGCGAAGTCTACCTGGCCGAGGATACCGAACTCAACCGCAAAGTGGCTCTCAAGTTTCTGCCTTTTCACATGTCGGCCAGCCAGGAGTGCAGGACCCGCTTCAAGCGAGAGGCGCAGGCCGCCGCCGCGCTGGATCATGAGAACATCGCGACGGTCTACGAAGTAAGCGAATTCAGCGGTCGTCCCTTTTTCTCCATGCAGTATGTGGAGGGCCGGTCCCTGCGCGAGGTCATCAAGGCCCGCCCACTCTCGCTGGAGGAAGCGGTCAGCCTTTCGGTCCAGATATGCGAAGGGCTGAGCGAGGCCCATCGGTGCGGAATAACGCACCGGGATATTAAACCTTCCAACGTGGTCGTGGATTCGCACGGGCGGCCCAGGCTCGTGGACTTCGGACTGGCCATCGTCAAAGGCGCCCAGCGTATAACCAAGACCGGTACGGCCCTCGGAACAGTGGGCTACCTGGCGCCGGAGATCGTGCGCGGTGAACCGGCCGATACGCGCAGCGATATCTTCTCCGTCGGCGTGCTCCTGTATGAATTGGTCACCGGATGTCAGCCTTTCCTTAAGGACAGCGAGGCCGCCACGCTTCACGCCATCGCATACGATTCTCCCGAACCGGTGGCGCTTCTGAGAGAGGGCGTCCCGGAGGAATTGCAGCGCATCGTGGACAGGGCCCTGGACAAGAACCGAGATACCCGGTACGGGAGCATCGATGACCTTCTGAACGATCTGCGAGTTCTTCATTATGCCGTCGTGGGCGGTGAACGATTGCCCGTTGCCAGGCCGCTCAGGCACCGGCGAGCCCGGTCGAACGCACGGCTTGTGGGCTCGTTCACGGTGGCCGTTCTGGTCGTGCTGGCGCTTTTCCTCGTCCCCGGAAGCAGGCAAACAATCCGGGAGTGGTTTGGCGCAGGCCGCGTGCCCAATGAACGTCACCTTGCGGTGCTCCCGTTTGCCGATCTCGGAGGGGGCGATCTGGGACAGATCTTTTGTGATGGTCTTATAGAGACTCTATCGAGCAAGCTGACACAACTGGAGCATTTTCACGGATCGCTTCTGGTGGTTCCGGCCAGTGAAGTGAGGCAACGCGGCGTGGCCAGCGCCGGGCAGGCGCGAGCCGCGTTTGGTGTCAATCTCGCCGTCAGCGGGAGCATTCAACAATTGGGTCAGGCTGTTCGGGTGACGCTGAACCTGATTGATGCAGAATCGGAAAGGCAGCTTCGGGCGTCGGTGGTCGATCATGTGCTGACCGATCTGACGGCCCTGCAGGACTCTACCGTCGTAATCGTGGCGAACATGCTCGAAGTTCAGTTGCGGCCGGAGGAAGAGAGGGTCCTGCAGGCGGGCCGGACGAATAGCCCCGGAGCTTATGATCTGTATGTCCGCGGGCAGGGCTACCTGCAGCACGCGGAGAAATTGGCCAACGTCGACACGGCCATTGAGTTTTTCCAGCAGGCCCTTGACCGTGACCCCGATTACGTCCTGGCGCTGGCCGGGCTGGGTGAGGCCTACTGGAGAAAATACAGTGTGGAAACCGACCCCCGGTACGAAGAACTGGCCGTCTACAGCAGCCGTCGCGCGCTGGCGCTGGATGATCAGATTGCGCCGGTCTATGTCACTCTTGGCCTGATCTACACTGGAACGGGCAGGTATCAGGAGGCGGCGGACGTATTCAATCAGGCGCTCAGCCTGGACTCCACCAGCCGTGCGGCCTTTGCGGGGCTGGCCGAGGCGCTCGAATCGATGGGCAGGCTCGACGCAGCGGAAGAAGTCTACAGGAAAGCCATCGCCGTACGACCTGACCATTGGCCCGGGTACACAAACCTGGGGCTGTTCTACGTCACTTACGGTCGCTACGACGAGGCCCTAGAGCAACTGGACCGAGCCGTGGCGCTGGGGCAGGACGGCTACGTTGTCTGGAACGATCTGGGCGGGCTGTATTTCGCCGTAGGCGAGATCGACCGAGCGCAGGAAATGTGGGAGCGCTCGGTAAGGATCGAACCCAATTACGGTGCGTTGTCCAATTTGGGTATCCTTCACTTTATGAACGACCGTTTCGCACTGGCCGCGCAGAAGTATGAAATGGCGCTCGAACTGAACAATCGCGACTACCGGATCTGGCTTAACCTTGCCTCGGTCTTGAAACGCGTTCCCGGCGAAGACACGCGCTCCGGGGAAGCGTATTCCAGAGGAATTGAACTTGCGGAGGTCCAGCGCCAGATTAACCCGTCTGATCCCGGGCTGCTGGCGCAGCTTGCGGATGCCTACGCCTCGATCGGCGACGATGACAGGGCGATTTCACGGATTGACGAAGCCCTCGAGCTTGACCCGAATAACGTCGAGACGATGGTCACGGGCGGTTGCGTGTTCGAGCAGATCGGCCACCGGGACCGGGCCCTGTCGCTGATCGCCAATGCTTTGAAATGTGGTTTCCCGCGGAATCAGATCGAGCCGCTGCCGGAGCTGCGCGAACTGATGAAAGATCCGCGTCTTGACAGGATGATGGATGAAGGCCGTGCGCCGGGCTCCGACTCGATATAGGACGGAAGCTCACGCGGCGACGTTAGCGTGCTCGGCCCGGCTGATAACTCACATAACAGGAGGGTAGTGTGATGACGAACACGGTAAACGCCCAAGAACACGCAGTCGTGATCTTCGAGGATTCACGGGAAGGCAGCCTGTACAAGGTTACCTCCTGCAGACTGCTGGCGCAGAAGTATGACTCGGTCTTCTTCAGGAATTTCACCGGCGTGAAAGTGAAAGTGCAGTTCCAGGGTCCTTCTCCGTTCGACGCCGATACTTTTGAGCTCGTTCCCGGCGAAGAGGACACCAAACCGGTGGCCAGTGGAGTTTCGCCGGGGGCATATCCGTATGATGCCCTTTGCGGTCCCCAGCAGGTGCCGGCGGAGGGTTCAAGACCGATCATCATAATCTACAAGTAGTGAGGTCGGCACCGCCGTCTTCAGCGCGGACACGCCGAAGTCCGGTAACGAACCTGTCGGATACGGGCCGCGTACGCCGCCGAGCCGGTCATTGTCTTACAAGTGACCACCGGACTCACCCGGTTGTACATCGGGGCTGAGACCGGACGAAGCTCGGAGAGAAAAACGACCGGTAAGAGGATACTGGTCGTCGAAGACGGGCGGGACATCGAAGATCTGATTGCATACCACCTGCAACGAGAGAGATTTCAGCCGGAATCCGCGTTGCCTGGTGAAGGGGGCATAGAACTGGGAAAGAAATCGATTCCCGACCTGATCGTTCTCAATCTGATGCTTCCCGGGATGATTCGTGCAAGGGTCGGCCAGGCTGGTCAATGAGGCCTGTCGCCTTTGAATCCCGTCCCTAATGCTTGTATTCCATCCCTGAGGGCAAATGAATTGAAACAGAAGGCACGGTTCTAACGTCGTTATGATCTGAAACCGGAAATACGCGAGGAATGCCTGTCCTGAATAGAGCAGCCGTAAACAGACGCATGCTGTTTGCTGTCCTGGTTCTTTCGAGTGCCGGGTGGAATCAGGCATACCCGTTTTCGACATTCGTTCTTGGGGCGGAGAGAATCTGGTTTTCCGGGGGGAATCCCGATTTTTTGCACCGGCCGGGGTCTGGTGGTCGTAAACAAGCGGTGGGTCGCCAAGACCGCCATGCTGGCGCCTCCCGAGATGCCGGTCAGTTGGGTTTCAAGGCTTGCTTCCGGCCCCACGGATGTACACTCTGTGTGCTGTGCAACAACCAACATCAAAGACCAGACGGCGTGTTATACGGGGCCGACGTCCGGGTCCCGAGAACGCTCGTCTGAGGGAAGGAGCTTATGAGAGCCCTGAAGCTTTTGGTTCCAGTCATTGTGATAACGACGTTAGGAGAAGGATGCCGGACTATGAATCAAAAACCCAGCGTTGAAGATGAGAAGGCACAAATAGGCGAGGTCATCAGCAACAGTATCGGCTGGGCGGCGAACAAGGACAAAGAACTGTCCTTCAGCTGTTTTGCCGAAGACGAGGAATTGTTCTACTTCAGTCCCAGAGACGATGGCACCATTCACGGCCGCAAAGCATTCGTCGCTTTGACGGAAGGCTTCTTCATGTTGGATGATTTCAAAGCCGTCCGTTTTGAAATCCGGGACCTTCAGGTGAACCTTTCCCGATCCGGCGACGTGGCCTGGTACCACGCCCGCCTGGACGACTTCAATGAATGGAAAGGCCAGCCGGCCAACTGGGAGGACGTCCGCTGGACGGGCGTACTGGAGAAGCGCGACGGCCGCTGGGTGATTGTGCAGATGCACTTCTCTTCCCCCACTGATCGGCCCGAGAAGGGGTAGGAGAAAGCCGAAACGTAGACGTTTCGGTAGTCGGCGGGTTGGTGCCGACAGGCACTGATTCGCCGACAACAGATAAGCAGGAAAACGCTGGACCGCTGACAAAGAGAGATAGCTCGTGGGTGAAACACCGAAATGGAAACACGCCGCAGCGGGGGGCGAGCGGGATCTGAAGAAGCTGTTCCCGCAGTTACAGGAATACTGTTCGCCGAGGGTTATCGGCGAGGTGAACGATGTCTTTGTCAAGATCACGAAAGTGATCGGTGATGACGTGCCGTGGCACACGCACAACGGCGAGGACGAGATGTTCTACATGGTGAAGGGTTCCATGCAAATGCAGCTCCGGGACAAACCAGCCTTCACTCTGGCCGAGGGGGAGTATTTTATCGTCCCGCGCGGAACTGAACATCGTGTCAGCGCCGAACGTGAATGTTGGATGCTGCTGATCGAGCCTAAGGCCACGAAGCACACCGGTGACGTGGCATCGAAGATCACGAAGACAATCGAAGAGCAGATGGGGTCCTGAACCCTGCTGAACGGCAGTGCGGAGACTTCACGTGCAGTTTTGGCCCTGTAGCCATTGGCCGGCTTATGTGCGGCTTTGTCCACGGTCAGTTGCACTTGGTCGACTGGTTGTGCGTCTATTCAAGAGATATTAGCGCACTTGCCAAAGGAGGATTTTAGACCATGCACGCAGCTTGTGACCCGACCGGCCGGTTTCTGGTGATCGCACTCATCTGTATAGTATGCCCTGGCCTGTTCATAGCCGTCGTTATGGCCGAGGCCGAACGGGAGGCAGGTTCAATGAACAATGAATGGGCGGCGGTTGAGCAGACTATCCACAACTGCTTTGGCTGGGCCGTGGAAAAGGATTTCGACCTGTTCTATCGGACAATTGCCGATGACTCCGATTTTATCAGTGTCACGCCATACAGCAAAGTGAAGTTCGGCGTCGACGACGTAAAGGCGGGGGCGGGATTTTGGGCCAGTCCGGATTTCAAGGCGATCAGTCACGAAGTACATGATCTGAGAATCACATTCTCGCGGGAAGGCGATGTCGCCTGGTTCTACTGCGTACTTGACGACCTCAACGAGTGGAAGGGTCAGCCCGCCAACTGGGAAAAGGTGCGCTGGACCGGCGTTGTCGAAAAGCGCGATGGCCGCTGGCGGATTGTGCAGCAGCATTTCTCGTGGCCGAAGGAAGATTAGACTCCCGTGGCCCCGGTGGCCCATCCGCTTGCGGTGGGTTTCTGATTGCTTTTGCGAGACCCCCGGGCAAAAAACTCCCTTGCGGTGCATTTTTGATCTTCGTAACCTATTGCCGGCCGGAACGGTGGCATGGGCAGACACCCGGGGCTTGGGAAAAAATTCCGGCGATTCGGCTTCTGACTGAACCACAACACAATACGAAATGGGGAAGGGCGTTGACGCCCGAAGCTTCAAGTACTACTTCGCATTGATTTGGACCATTTTGGACACGAATTAGCCACATTTTGGCCACATGAGCATCACGAGAGTTATAGGCAGTGCCGGGGCACTACGGCCGTATCGCCATCCATGTCACATAGACTGATGTCAAATCATCAATAGATGTTCCATCACTGTACTTCGACACTGTAATATCAAACCCAGTCCAGTTACCGGCGGAGCCTTTTACGTCCGCAACCGCCTTGATCGCTGCACCCTCAACGAGCCCATTGGCAGCTCCTCTTAAGACAACAGTGAGGAACATGTGCGGCTTTTCGGTGCTCGTGAACGGACTTCCGAAATCTATTGTCGTTAGTCCATAATGCTCAATCATATCAGCATTCACCACACCATCGAATGCACCCGACTCACCGATACTCGAGACAACCACCCCCGCCGAGTCGGCATATTTGGCATAATCAGCCTGCCACGCCTTGTAGGCGTACGGTGCTGAACACAAACGGGTCCGCGGTGCCAACTCCGGGTCCTCACCGACCTGAATGCCCAGCCATAGGTCAGGGTCGTTGGTGAATGTCCAGGGGGGCAGGCCTTCCTTTGATCCAAGCTGCCAGTTGAAAAGACCGTTGACAACCAGGACCGTGCACGATGGGCTGATCCACTCCCGATCGGTCGGGGCGGTGCTGAGCGAATCATTCCAGATCCTGAAGGTGAGCACGTAATCGCCGTCGGTGACCGGGTTGTGGTCGGTGTCGGTAAGCCTCCCCTGGTAGTTGATCAGGTGGGGGACACCGTCCAGAACCTGGGTCACACCGTTGGACGCCGGCATGAAAGCGGCACAGAGCAGAAGTGCCCCTGCCGCGCGGTAGATGTTCCTGCGTCGCATGTTTCTATCTCCCGTTTCGATTCGTTTTTTTCGCCTGTTGATGATAGGTCAGAGATGTACGATCAACTTATAAGATAGGCATTGCAGCCTATGTTGCAAGAGGCAGATTGGGCGGAATGCTTATGGCCGCTCGTGAGGCTTCCGGCTCAAGGCTCGAAGTCACTGATAATCATGCAGTTGGCGCAGGGACCTTTTACTCGGGAGTCTCAGCTTTGTGAGTTTTGCCAGGAAAGAATTTGGACTCTCGGGCAACATTTTGACGAAACCTGAGAACCTCGGGACCCGTAAGGCATATTACTAGTCTGACAACAAGATGTAACATCCTGGAAATGCCATGACAGACAACTGGATTCCGAAGCGCAAAACTATAGTAGGTCCTGTCTACAGAGCGATTCTTCAAGTTACTGAGTCGGACATCTGCTCTGGAATTCTGTCGTCAGGAGCGCTTCTTCCGCCTCAGGGTGAAGCGGCCGACAGGCCGGGAGGGGCTCAGAACCCTGCCGGCGGAGACAGCATGAGTCGCCGGACGACAGGACCCTGGCTGATGGACACATTGGTCGGTTAAACGTGAATTTCATCTATAAGAATTGTCTGAAAACATGCCCAGTCAATTACAGGAACTGATATGGGCGATGAATCGTAGGAGGGTCAAGGTGGTTGCACGCATTCTCACGAGCTTACTCGCAGGCAAGTCCGGTCATTTCAGGCCCCATTTCATGCTCAGCCTTGCGATACCGGCGTTTGTCGGAGGTATTCTGTTTGCAGGTTCAGAAGCGGTCGGTGCCGGAGCGGAAGCAGCCAATTTTCCGTGCGTCATCACAACCGAAAATGCCTCAGAGGTCCAGTTAGTAGAGACGCTGAGCGAGCATACCGACAGAGTCTGGACCGTGGCTTTCAGCCCGGATGGCAGTCTGTTGGCCTCGTGCGGAGAGGATGGATCGGTGATCGTTCGACCGGTCGACACCCTTAGTTCTACGACTGTGTTGACGGCTAGTTATTGGGTGATAGGTTTGGCCTTTAGTCCTGATGGTCAGGTGCTTGCCTCGGGAGAATACGTCGGCCCGATACGCCTATGGGATGTTGCAACAAGTACCCAGATAGACATGTTGATGGGTCATACCCAGGGATGTTGGAGTCTGGATTTCCAGGAGAGTTCCGGGACGTTGGTCTCCGGGAGCTTAGACGGCACCGTTAAACTGTGGAACCCGTCCACCGGTGCACTTATCAACACGCTTGAGGGCCACTCGGGAGCGGTGTTGTCGGTCGACTTCAGTCCCACCGAGGACCTGATCGCGTCATCCGGAACCGATTATGATATCTGGCTTTGGAATAGCCTGAACGGCGACTCGGTACGTGTTCTTGAAGGCCACACGGAGAACATAGGGTTCGTCAAATTCAGCCCGTCCGGTACTCATCTGGCTTCCTCGGCGGATGACGGGACCGTCCGCCTCTGGGACGTGGCGACTGGTGATCAGGTGTGGAGTCAAAATGCCGGGCAAAGTTGGGTGAACTGTGTCAACTTCAACCCCGACGGCACCCTCCTGCTTACGTGCGGCCATAACGGCTCGGTAGTCCTGAGAGAAGCCGCCACCGGCAATGAGCTGCGCCGGTTGACGGATCACACCGAGCAGGTCTTACGCGGTGCATTTCATCCGGGAGGCGCGATGTTCGCCACCGCCAGCTGGGACCAAACTGTCCGCATCTGGGCGATCCCGACATCCATCGGCTCGACAAGCCACACTCCCGTCGAACCCTTACCGACCGACTCGGTCGTGGTGCTTTCGCAGGTGTCCGAATGCGGGGGCATCACCAGTGTCACACTCCATTACGACATCGGAGCCGGGTTTCAAGCTGTTCCCATGTTCGATGACGGCGCTCATGGCGACGGATCGGCCGGTGATCTCACCTTCGGAGCAAAGATACCTCCCGTACCGCTGGGGTCTTCAGTAAAGTACTATGTTTCGGTCATGGATAACGATGGTGCCACAGTCGTCGATCCTGTCGGAGCTCCTGATGTCTGCCACGAGTACACCGTTCCGTGCTGTGTAGGTGTTACCGGCAATGTGGATGCTGATCTGGGGAACACCATAGACATTGGCGATCTTACCGCGCTGATCGGATACTTGTTCATTCCACCGAACGATGTGCCCGCCTGTATGGAAGCCGCGAACGTGAATGGCGACGAGGGTGGCGTGATCGACGTGGGCGATCTGACGGCTCTGATCAGGTACCTGTTTATCCCGCCTAATCCATCACCGGTAGACTGCGGCTAAGTATCGGTTGCCGGTGTTCAGTCAAACCCGGACCCTGCGGCGCGGCGGAGCCATCCGGAGCGTGCAAACACAACCGTCGTGTGTCCCATCATTCATGGTGGGTATCTTTTTCTGAAGCGATTGTAGTCACTGACCGCCCGGTGGCCCATCCGCTTGCGGTGGGTTTCTGATTCCTTTCGCGAGACCCCCGGGCAAAAAACTCCCTTGCGTTCCACTTTTGGTCTTTGTACCTTATTGCCAGCCGGAACGGTGGCATGGGCAGACACCCGGGGCTTGGGAAAAGATTCCGGCGATTCAGCACGTGACAGACATCCAACGCATCCCACCGCAGGGCAGGGGGATAGGGCGGATTGGTTTGAGTGTTACGTTGGATGGTTTTGTATTGATTTGGGCGGAAAGTAGTTACTGCTTGGTCACAACCTAGTGCCTATGTTCCACCCATCTGTAGGACACGCGAAACAATATGAGAAATTTCGTTTTTCTTAGTCACGCGAATCCCGAAGATAACGATTTTGTATGGTGGCTAGCCCTGCAACTTGCGAGGCGCGGGTATAACGTTTGGTGTGACCTGACAAGGCTTCTAGGGGGAGAGGACATATGGAAGGATGTGGAAACAGCGATTAGGGATGGTTGCTCAAAGTTCCTATACGTACTCACAAAGACGTCGAACGCAAAGACGGGACCGCTGCAGGAGCTTCAAGTAGCTCAGAGTGTTGCTCGTGATCATGGCCTACAGGATTTCATAGTTTCTCTGCATCTTGACGATTTGCCATACCGGGATATCAATATCCAACTAGGTCGAATCGAGGCTATTCCATTTGAGGAGAGTTGGGCCAGCGGGCTGGGCAGACTGCTGAAGAAACTTGCGGCCCACGGCGTGCCAACCGACCGCCGGCTAACACCAGACTGGGTAACGTCCATGTGGGCGGTAACAGGCAGCAGGCAGCGAATCATTCGACAGCGGCAGGAACACCTCACAAATTGGTTTCGAATAACGAAGCTGCCTAAGGAGCTACACGTACACAGTTTGCGCGACTCAGTTGGCCGGCCGGATCACCTAGTCCTGGAGACACAGTTCCCGGTAATCGTACATAGAAACAGCCTGGTTTCGTTCGCATCCGAGGAGGATTTGCCAGATAGTGCGAGAAAGGCGGTATCTTGTACCCGTCGCCTAACCATATCATCGACTGACCTGATTCCGGTGGCAAGAGCGGGTGGATCAGGTAGGCGCGACAATATACACCGTTTCGTGTCCCGACTGCTAAGGTCAGCGTGGGAAATCATGCTTAATGAGCGCGGGGTGCCAACATACTCACTGTCAAATCGCACAAAGTGTTTCTATTTTACAGAAGATATTCTTAGAGGAAAACGAATTGACTTTCAAGGTGTGGATGGAGCAAGAGCTCACCGTCAGCTCATTGGGTTCAAGACTGTGGGCAAAAAGAGTGTGGGCGGTCGCGCAAAGAGAATGTGGCATTTTGCGCTTAGCTCTAGGCCGTTACTTCATCCAGAACTAGCATATGTTATAAGACCGCACGTGTTGTTCTCTGATGATGGGGTAACCATTTGGGAGAGTAAGGAGCGGCTGCATGCCGCCCGACGAAGTCAGTGCAAAGATTGGTGGAATGATGACTGGAGAGATCGTATCCTTGCCGGTGTGATGTGGCTGAGTGACGGGGCGGATATGATTCAGTTACCAATCAGCAATGATGCAACACTTCATGTAGAACGCTCGCCTGTTATCGTGTCAAGTCCTGTGACCTATGCAGGACCTGTGTCTGTTGAACTGGAAACGTTTGACGAACACGAGGACGAATCTGACGTTGGTACTGAAAACTGGGAATATGATGAGAGCGATACATCCTAGACGATGAGACTTCTCTACATACAGGAGCCGCTAATTCAATTTGGGTATGAGCAGAAGCTCGAAGATCCGCGAGACGGGCTCACTCTGTTCGGCCCACTAGACCAGGGCAGACCGTATGGCATTAGAATAGGTGTTGTTGGGACCGCCGACGGCGTACGGCGGTTCAAAGTGTGGGCTAGGCGGATGCAGTCTCCAATCTCCAGCATGCCTTCTACTGTTGCCCACCCTCTTTTCCCAGGATTCGAAGCTGCATTTCTGATACCGTGGGCCTCTGAACCAGCACTTGAACTCGAGGTTTGCACGGAGACATTGAACAGACAACTGCGTCTCGATGATAAGTATCAAAGAGTCTTCGAGACGGTAGATCTTTTCGTAAAGCCAATTGCGACCGCTTTGCGTGAAGAAGAAACTACAGTGGATGTGTGGTGTGTGATGATTCCAGACGAAGTCAAGACGTACTGCAGGCCGAAATCGTTTGTGCAGGTCGATAGGAGAATCGTAGCTAGGTCTAAACTACCTTTCAAGTACGCTAAGAAGCTCAGAAATGAACCGTCATTGTTTAAGGAGGATAACATAAAGGCAAGACCTTACCACTACGAGGTCAATTTCCACAATCAGTTAAAGGCTAAGTTGCTGGAGTATAATGCTCCTACTCAGATAATCCGTGAGAGCACAATCATCCCCGAGGAGTTCACAGATAGCCAAGGTAGACCAAAGCGAGATCTGTCACCAATGCTCTCTGATATAGCGTGGCACTTGTCAACCGCGTTTTTCTACAAAGCCGGCGGTCGCCCATGGAAGATTGGTGAAGTGCGCGAGAATGTCTGCTACATTGGACTTGTATTTAAGCAGGACGTGCGGTATTCTGATCCACGTTCAGCATGTTGCGCAGCGCAGCTGTTTCTTGATTCCGGTGATGGCATCGTCTTTAAGGGAGATGTTGGTCCGTGGTACAACAAAAAGTGGGGGGAGTTCCATCTTAACCGTGCCGCGGCCCGCGATCTGGTCCGAATTGCTATCGAGACGTACAGTGAAAAGAGAGGCTCCGAACCAAAGGAGTTGTTCTTGCATGGAAAGGTGAGATTCAATGATGAGGAATGGTCTGGATTCAGAGATGGCGTCGGGTCCAGTACCAACCTCGTCGGAGTTCGTATTCGCGATTCAGATGACATAAAGCTTTATAGTAAACTTGACCACCCGGTCTTGCGGGGACACGCATTGGTCGTGGACGAGCATACGGCCTATCTCTGGACCAAGGGGTTTGTACCTCGACTTCAAACCTACCCGGGGAGGGAAGTGCCACGGCCGCTTCTCGTGGAGGTGTGTCGTGGAACTGCCTTAATAGAGACAGTTCTCAAAGATATTCTGATACTAACAAAGCTTAACTACAACGCGTGTCGTTTCGCTGATGGGTATCCTGTAACGCTGAAATTCGCCGACGCAGTTGGTGAGATTCTGACTGCCGGACCTCTGGAAAGGGTTCCGCCCTTGCCGTTTAGGCACTATATCTGAACCGGACAGGTGCCCGGCTACGAGGTTTGAGGCCAAAAAGTGGCTTTTTGCTGCTGGCTTTCGGATACCGGTCTGATGAGGCTATCTAGTCTACCCATTTGCAGCTACATAGGATTTGGTCGGCGCCACGGGAGCCAAAAACCCCCTTGCATCTCCCGCAGCCCACATCTAACTTACTGCCGCATCATTGATTGCCGGAATGGTGGAACGGGCAGACACCAGGGACTTAAGAACTGATCCCGACGAAAAGGCATCTGACTGACGATCAATACAGTGCGATGTATAGAAAGGGTTCAATCATACTTGTGTAACGATTGCTCTGTATCAGCTTGGGCTGTTTTGGTGCAAGAGTGGTCCCAAGTTGGTCACAGAGTAGTTGGTAGCCTCTATGTTACTGACAATGACTGGGTGATTCGTCCAGTCTCAAGCGACGCCGAAGACTGATTCTCTGGTGTGGACAGGTTCAGCGCAGAAGACGGATGAAAGCGATGAAACTAGACATTCAACGACTTGCGGACTGCATTGAAAACCAAGCTGAGCCGGAACCTTTCTCCGGTGTGGTTTACTTGACCAAAGGTGCAGAAGTCCTGTTTGAAAGAGCATGTGGGTTTGCGATCAAGTCGGAGTCGATTATCAACAAGATCGACACTAGATTTCAGATGGCATCCGGGTGCAAGATATTCACCGGTGTGGCCATCTGTCAGCTTGTGGAAAGTGGTAAGCTTGGATTTGACTCCCTTCTAAGTGAGAACATCGATGCGGAGTTTCCGAACTATTCGCCGGACATTACTATACATCAATTGTTAACGCACAGTTCAGGTATAACTTCCTATTTTGAAGAGGATGTTGATCCCGATTATGAAGCATTGTGGCGAAATACGCCGATCTACAACATTAGAAGTCCAAAGGACTTCCTCCCGTTGTTTCAATCGAAACATATGAAGTTCTCGCCAGGGGAGAAGTTCGAATACAACGATGCAGGATTCATTCTACTGGGCCTGGTGGTTGAGAGTATCACTGGTATCGACTTCTCAGAGTATATTCGACAGAACGTGTTTAATCCGGCTGGGATGAGAGACTCGGGGTACTTTTCGACTGACCAACTACCGGAAAGAACGGCCTATGCCTACATCAAGAAGAACGATGGTACTTGGCGAACAAACTTCTTTGCAGTTCCAATTACGGGAGCACCCGATGGTGGTGCATATACCACTGCGCCGGATATGGCCAAGTTTTGGAGGGCGCTTCTAGAGGGTAGGCTCCTGGGCGATGAGATGACAGGACAAATGATGGAAGCGAAGATTGTCTCGTTGTCAGACCCAACAAGTTCCCATTATGGTTACGGTGTATGGATTGACCAGTCAGATGGGAAGAAGAGAAAGGTTCTTGTTGTAGGATACGATCCGGGAGTCGCGATGAAGTCAGCATGCTATTTGGACGAGAGTGTTACTCTCACCGTAATGGGTAATACGTCTGAAGCTCTGTGGCCTATGTACAGGAAGATTGAGATGATGCTGGGTCTTTAGGCTACTCTCAGAACAAGCAGTTCGATCTACCATGTCACAAGCTCCGGTAGCCCCAGATTTCTTCCAGGTCTCAAGTTCTCTGGAGGAAGCCAGGGCTACAACAGAGCTTAGATACGTTGTGTGTCCGACTCCGCTACGGTTTTTCCTACACGCGAAACGTAATCCACGGTACTCGAAGAGCCTCAATCATCAGCTCCGGAAAGGTTCCTGGATAGGGCCTGCTCGCGGTCTCATTGATCTTCGAGCATGCTTGTGATAAGAAGTTTCATCGCCGTAATATGATAATCAATGGAGGTCAATGGACGGCGGGACACCAGGGACTTTTTGTCCCTTGCATTTCTCTCCAAACATTGATAACTTCTTGTTGGATCGTCAATTGCCGGAGTGGTGGGTTGATTTGGGCCGTTCTGGAGCGAAAACGGTCCTGAACCAATCACAGCGATAGATCCCCGAAAGTACGTCGATTGTAATCCGAACTCACAGGAGGGGGCGGAAAAGCCCGCGGAGGAGGGCCGAGTGGGAGCGAGTCTGCCGTGGAGGCCGAGCCGCCATGGGCCAAATCCGGCCTTCGCGCCGACCCGGTTTGCTGCTTCTCGGTAAGGTGAGAAACGAGACCACTGGAAGAAGACCGCCGTCGGGCAAAGCTGCGGCCTGGGGATCAATTTCAGGTGCGGATTCGCTTAAGGCGTACAGGGGACACCTGACTCAACATCAGTCCTAATCGACTCATTTATAATGCCTTAGCCGGGATAGGGTATGGGGGAGAAATTTATGGAAATTATTGGGAACTTAATAGTAGTATCTACGTAGTAATATCCTGTAATTAGCACTATAAGCCAGCTTGCAATACCGTGAGAGGCCAATAAGGTGACAGGAAGCGAATCGGCCCATAAGAAATTCCAGAAGGAACTGAATTCCGGGACTGCTGCGTTGGTCCTGTTGAGTGTTCTGGAGCGGGCTTCCGAGCCCATGTACGGATACCAGATAGCCAAGCATATTGAGGCCGGGCGTGACGACGTACCGGTCAAGCAGGGCGCGCTGTACCCGGTACTCAGATCGCTTGAGGGCGCGGGCCTGTTACAGAGTCACGTGGAACCCTCCGTGTCGGGTCCGCCCAGACGTTACTATCGGATAACGGATATGGGTCGTGATACACTCAGACGCTGGGTAGAGATCTGGGATCAGACAAGAGCATTTGTAGATGATACGTTGAAAGGGGATCAGAATGGATAGAGGAATTCCTGAGTACCTTGCTCAGCTAAGGGTAGAGCTGGCCGAAAGCGATCCGGCAACGATACAAGATGCCCTCTCGGACGCTGAAGAACATCTGAGCACGGCGCTGGCTAACGCACTCAAAGCAGCCCCGGATCTTGCGAGGAGCGATCTGCTGGAATCCATCGTGAAGAAGTACGGTACGCCTGCGGAGATTGCGGCGGCATATAAGGACATCGAAGCACACACAAGACCGGTGTTGGAGATAGCGAGGTCAGGTGTGAGACGTTCTCGAACCTCCAGTTTCTATGGGGTAGTCGGTGATGCCCGGGCCTGGGGGTCACTGATGTATCTTCTGGTATCGATGCTGTTGGGCCTGGCCTATTTCTCATGGGCCGTAATTGGTTTCAGCCTCTCGCTGGAGTTGTTGATCCTGGTCATTGGGCTTCCCGTTGCCACGCTCTTTCTCCAGTCAGTAAGGGGCATTGGGCTTGTCGAAGGGCGCATTGTGGAGGCATTGCTGGGAGTTCGTATGCCGAGGCAACCATTGGTCTCACACCGGGAACTGGGCTGGTGGAAACGTCTTAAGATGCTGGTTAAGGACAAACGCACCTGGACGACTCTGGCGTACATGGTACTGTTGCTTCCTTTGGGGATACTCTATTTCACCATAGCCATTCTCATGTTTGCCCTTTCTCTTGAGTTTATAGCTGGTCCTATCGTCTTGAATGCTTTGGATCTGCCGTTTATCATGATCGGGCATTACTCCATCTATCTGTCCCTGGAGTGGGCGCCGCTGCTCATGTTTGCAGGTATTCTGATTCTCATGGTGAGCATGCACGTGGCCAAGTTCCTTGGCCGGATGCACGCAAGGTTGGCCAGGGCGATGCTGATCAGACGCTGACACCAGGAAGTTATCTGCTCACACTGAGACCGTCGCTGCAGCCTTGGGCAACACGCTTGACGTGTCAATACGAATGGGCCGCCCTTCCTCCGTCCAAAAACTCCCTTGCGTCCGCCAGCATCCCCATCTAACTTATTGACGCGACCGCGATTGCCGGAGTGGTGGGCTGGTGAGCTCCCCTTGGATCGATTGCTCGGAGCCGCCCCGGCTGGCTTGATGTTCGCCCGCCTTCAGGCGGCTGTCGGGTGATCCGGAAGGACAGGATGCAACATTTCGTGGTTTGATTCGGTCCAAAACAGAAGAGGCAGATCGAACGGTTCGGAGCAAACGGAGGTGACTGGTGAGACAGGCTGGTACGGTCATTAGGGTCTTACTTATTTGGGTTTTGGCAGCCGGAACGTCAGCGGCGGGCTCAGTTGGTCTGACTTACAATAATTACGGAATCAGAGTTGGCAACGCACCGATTGTCCACGGCCTGAGGATCAACGCAGTTGACCGGGATGTAGAACAGGTCGACGGTATCAACCTGACCTTCTGGGCGCCGCGGGGGAAGCACCCGAATCCGCGTTTTCGGATGAACGGTCTGGCGGTGGGGCTGACGGTTCCGGTGATGCACCATCTATCCGGCATGGGGGTTGGTGTCCTTGGCATCGGTGCGGACAAGGTAAGCGGGATAGCAGTAGCCGGCCTCGGCGCCGGCATCGATGAGATGACCGGGATCGGTATTGGCGGCCTGGGATTAGGTGGGGACAATCTGACCGGGTTGTTTGTGGGAGGTCTGGGGGCGGGTGCGGACAAGATAACTGGCGTTGGTGTCGGCGGCCTGGGAATCGGCGGCGACCATCTGGAAGGTCTTTTTATCGGCGGCCTGGGGGCGGGCGCGGACGAGATGATTGGCGTTGGCATCGGCGGCCTGGGAATTGGCGGCGACCATTTGCAAGGTATGTTTATCGGCGGCCTGGGAATCGGCGGCGACCATCTGGAAGGCATGTTTGTTGGCGGTCTGGGTGCCGGTGGCGATGATCTCACAGGATTGTTTATTGGGGGTCTGGGCGTCGGGGGCGATCGACTCTCCGGCGTCGGTATAAGTGCGTTCACGATCCGGGTGAACGAATTACGGGGGATTCATATTGCCCCGTGGGTTCATGCCAAAGATGAGTCGAACGGATTCTCTGTGGCGCTGTTCAACTACTCACGCGAGCTACACGGCCTGCAACTTGGCATCCTCAACTGGGCCGGGAACCAGGAAGGGATATTGAGACTGCTGCCGCTGGTGAACTATCACAGATAAGCCGCCCGAGTCCATACTATGCGGCCGAACTTCCGCTACGAACGGCCCGGGCAGTTCACCGTCACCTTTTCGTCCAATACTCGGTCACCGATTGAAAACCATGTAATCGCGGTACCGAAATTCTATCAAAGAGCAATCTCCTCAATTACGGTGCGGCAGCCTGGATCGCCAGGCGCAGTTCGTGTGCCAGGATATTACGGATCTGACCTTTCCCGACGCCACGTTCGACGCAATCTGCTCCTACTATACGATTATCCATATTCCCCGACAGGCGCACGAGGCCATCTTTCAGCAATTCTATCGTCTGCTTAAGCCGTCCGGTCTGGCTCTGCTCTGCCTGGGGGCAGAGGACCTGGAAGATGACATCGTCGAAGATTATCTGGGCGTCCGGATGTATTGGAGTCATTACGACGTCGAGACGAACCTGGATCTGATCGTCGCGTCCGGATTTGTCCCAATCTGGTCGCGAATCGTGGAAGATGCCACTTCGCCCGGGCCGGGCCACCTCTTCGTTCTGATATAGAAGAAACAAACCTGACACCGGGGCGCAGTAAAGCAAACGAATCCGTACTCTAGCTCGCGACAAGAGACTTGCGTCCCACGCCAACAAATCCTAACTTACTGCCGCATCGCTGATTGCCGGAGTCGTGGAACAGGCAGACGCCCGGGGCTTGGGAAGAGATTCCGGCGATTCAGCAGGCGATAGACATCTGGGGCATTTCACCGGGCCGCAGTTACCCGATAGGGCTCCTGACCGACAAGAGGGAGTAGACAGTGGGCTTTGGCGACCCAAGGGGTGAAGCCCACGTCCAGGTTTCATTTCTCACATTCCCCATGCCCTTTTGCTATAATGATCCAATCAGAACCCTCATCTGCTCCGGTTGGTCATCTTATCCAGTCTGCCTCTGATTCGCAGCCGGAATGACTCACCTATGTTTCGGAGCTTCTCTTTGTCGACGATCTCATCGATTCGTGGCAACAGAGCCTGGAGATCATCCTTTGAACCATGGTCAATTGCCTCTCTCCACATTGACTCTGCTCCATTGGTAAACGGGCTCAGATCGGCGTTGACGTCCTCATTGAAGACTCGCTCTGCCACCTCCAAGATCTTTCTCGTCAAAAACTCGAGCCAATGGAGCTTGTCCTTAGTCAGAATGTCTGCACCCCACAAGATTCGTATGTAGCGGGCAAATACTATTGAGAAACTACTCCAGTTCGATCCCGGTAACAGAAGTTGGTTACATAGATGATATGATCTTGGAGTGATCCTGTAGTCGTCGGCTGCTACAATCTCCGCTAGGTCTTCATGGTCAAATGACAAGAAGACGAAAAACCTCTCTGCCAACCTGCCCAGCACAGCCGAATATGCCCGCTTATCTAAATGACCAGCCTTCATCAGATGATCGATTAGAGAATAGATGTTAACTACTTGAACATTTTCTGACTGCAAGAACATCAGCAGCCGCAGATCATCGGTTACCAATGTAGTACCGTTGGCCTTCGCATACTTCAGGGTTTCAACTAACCAGTCACTCATGAAGGGGGATATATCACCGACTGTAAATGTGGCCTCTGACACATCATGAATAATCTCGACGCGATTGCTCTTTCGCAAGAATTCCCAGAGGCGCCGCAATTCCGGAATTTCGTGTATTAGGAGATCGTCCTGTATAGTGTGAAACAACTTCTCATGAACCAATACTCTCTTACCGCAGCGCTCCAAGAATCCAAGTAGATCTGATTTGGAAAGATCAAGCAATGAGAGGTAATCTAACAGAATCGTATCGGAGCCTTCAAAAGTGCTTATAAGATTCCCAACGAAAGCAGCATCTGGTAAGGTCATATCGATGGTGAATTCAGGGTCATGGCGATTGCAGACGAAATCGGGATAGGTGCTGTTCGTATGATGCACTAGAACATAGGTTGGTACAGGGCTTCTCTTGAAGGATTCTCTCATGCGAACCCGTGCCCGCTCCTGATCGGTGAACATCTTCTTGATTTCATCCGTTAGTTGGCCGTGTTCATCTAGCGCCTTTACGGGGAAGACGATATTCTGCTCAGGAAACTCCTTCTGGAACGCAAGAAGGGAAGGTAGAAGCCTTCCAGCTTCGTCCTTACCAACCTGGCGTACGTACCGGAAAATGATGGCGCTGTAATTGGATAGAATCTCTTGTCGCACCGAGGCGCTAAGATTGGACTCATCGGCAAACCTCTTCGCGTGGTTCGCGGCGCTAATGGCTTCGGTCTTTCTATCAAGGAACACGTTAATGAGAGCGACGTCGAGCCAGTAGTCCACATCCTTGTTTGCATTTGCCTCCTCTTCAAGATCTATTAAGATCCTGCGGGTTTGCTCTGGAGCGCCTTTATAGAGAAAGCGCTTTGCCAAAAGCTTCTTCTCGGGATATGAAATGGCACCGAAACCGGGATCATCTATCAGAGTGGTTAGAGCACTGTCAAACTCTCGATTCTGCAACTGGGTGGTGAACTTAAGGAGGTTTAGGTGCTGGGCGAGTTCAGGAGGAAGCTCAGCACTGTCTATTAGACTCAGGGTTGCAGGCGCTTCGAGGAACTTTCCCAACAGCAGTTGGCACTGGACAATCCCAAGATGGATTTCGGGCATCAAGTACGGCTTATTCTGATCGGTTGCCAACCGTTCAGCCTCACGAAACAGTTTCAGCGCATTCTCAACATTTGATTTATCTTGGATCTCCGGGACCAATGCTAGGTTCTTGATATCACCTTCGTCTTTAACTGTAGTCTGGAGCAGGATGCGCGCCTTGATTGACAGGAGCTCCGGGTCCTCCGGCGTGTCTTGTAGAGCTTTGTCGCAGTCTTGCAGTGCAGTTGTGAGGTCACCTGTCTCTGCGCGCATCGATACGCTGAGCCGTACTACGGGCAGAACCTTAGAGGCTGCCTGTGTTAGGCGTTCGTCGAACCCGTCTATCAGATCAACACCTGCTTGCGAACCTCGGAGCCGATACGTCGCCCACACCATCGCGCTTAGCGGTGGCTCAAGTTCTGTCGCAGAGAGTTCCGTGTTGTTTTTTAGGGATTCCCATATGGCCGATATGGCGTTATAACCTCTTTGGATACTTTTCTTAGAATCCTCCTCGATATTGGCCAGTCCCAGATTGAGCTTAGCCAAGTAAAATGACGAGTCTTGATCCAAGGCTTGATGGAAGAACTTCTTAGCCAACTCCACATCGCCATGTTCATCTGGTTGATTATAGGAAACTCCTAAGTTGTTAAACACCCGAGCTCGTTCACGTTCAAGACCTGGTTCCTTTTTGATGTCAGCGAGTATCTCAAACAGTTGTGTTCGTGCCTCCTCAAACTGGCGACTGTGCAGATGTTCGAGAGCTTCTTTGATCCTACGCGAAATCTGTTGTTTTGCATCGTCCACATGCGACGGCACGACTCTGGTGTCAGTGGGAGTCAATGTTGGTTCAGGAGGTTCTACTTGTCTAAAAGAAATGCTGCCAGATGGGGGAGGTGAGGGGGATTGCTCAGGCTGTTGAATCGCATTGTAGTTGATTGTTATTTTAAGGTTTTCAATTATGTTATTCTGAAGAAGAGTTCCGCTAATCTTACTACCATCGTTAGTGTCAATAGATTGTTGCTGAAGAATGCCTTTAGTGTCATTCGTGGCACTTGGTTCTTTGGAAGACCGAAAAAGCAACCCGAATACGGCTACCGCGCAGGCGATGCTAGCAGGAACAGCAAATTCTGTCGGAATATCGACGAGCCAGTATTGACCGAAGAAGATAGCAAGTCCCGAAAAAACTCCTATTAGCGTGTTGCGCACCGATTCTTTCAATGTAAATCTCATTTGAGCGTTTTTGCTTGATACGCCTCCCTGATTACGGAAGGCGGTCACGTCCACCTAAACAAATATAACTGCTTGTAATGCTGAGGTCGATCATAAAATCGCCTCTTGGTGTTCCCGGTCGCCGCCTGCCCCACCATCTGCCGCCGAGTACCCCATCTGCTTCCGGCAGGCCCCCCGGCTCCCGTCGCCGTTCCCCCACACAAAAACTCCCTTGCGTCTGCCGGGGGCGGCATCTAACTTATTGACGCGACTCTGATTGCCGGAGTGGTGGAACAGGTAGACACCAGGGACTTAAAATCCCTTGCTTCGTAAGAGGCGTGCCGGTTCGAGTCCGGCCTCCGGCATCTCCAATTATCCCCATTCGATATGTGACCATCCACACATAGCTGACTGCCCGCCAATCCATGATCGGGTGGCCCATCCGCTTGCGGTGGGTTTCTGACGAGATACTTGTCCTGAGACCGCAGTCGCTGTGCAATGCCTGCGCAATTGGTGAGTAAGCCACCAATATCGGGGCTTCTCAGGCGGGCAGTTTTTTCCGGAACGTCCCTAACCGCCAAAACCACACCGAATTAGGGATAATTCTGCGTCGGGCCTGCTATTTGATTAGTATCCCCCGCCACAGCAGCCCAAACAGATACAAACAGGAGCGTATATGTTCTGTCGATCGTGTAAGAGCGTTCTCAGCAGAATCCCGGCGGTCATAACCGGAATCATCCTGCTGGGGTTTGTCGCCGCTAACGTGCAGGCGAGCATCTCCGCTTCGAACGAAACCGCCAGTTCAGTCACCCTGACCTGGACGGCGGTCGGTGATGACGGCACCACCGGCACTGCTACTTACTACGACGTCCGCTACGCCACGTTCCCCATCACCGACGCCAACTGGGATGCGGTCAGCCAGGCGGTCGGCGAGCCGGTCCCGCAACCGGTCGGGACTCCGGAGACGTTTACCGTCGAGTCGCTGGAGTCGGGCACGTTGTACTACTTCGCGATCAAGGTCGGTGACGAGATCCCCAACTGGTCCACGCTGTCGAACGTCGTCAGCAAGAGCACCCTTGATGAGACGGAGCCCCCGGCGGTCATTGCTGATTTGGACGGTTCCAGTCCCGACCCGACCAGCGTGGCGCTGAGCTGGACGGCTCCCGGCGATGACGGCACCAGCGGCACGGCGGCCGAGTACGACATCCGGTACGCGCTGGTGCCGATCACGGACGCCAACTGGGATGCCGCGACCGAAGTGAGCGGCGAGCCGACTCCCCAGGCGGCAGGCAGCGCCGAATCGTTCACGGTCGGTTCTCTGGGACCTAACACTACCTACTACTTCGCGATCAAGACGGCCGACGAGGTCCCTAACTGGTCCGGTCTTTCCAACGTGGCAAGCGTGACCACGCTGAACGAACAGACGGCTCCCGGCGTGATCGCCGACCTGGCGACCTCCAGTCCTACCCAGACTTCTCTCACCCTGACGTGGACCGCGCCCGGTGACGACGGTTACTCCGGCACGGCGTCATTGTACGACATCCGTTATGCGACTTTCGCAATCACTGACGCCAACTGGAACCTCGCCACCCACGCCGGCGGCGAGCCGACACCCGGTACGGCCGGGAGCGCCGAGACCTTTACTATCAGCAGCCTGAATCCCAGCGCCACGTACTATTTTGCGATCAGGACCGCCGACGAGGTGCCCAACTGGTCGGGCCTTTCGAACGTAGCCCAGGGGACGACCTCGGTGGAGACGGCCGCACCTGCGGCTATCGCGAACCTCGGAGCGGGCAACGAGACCGAGCACACCATGCGGCTGACGTGGACGGCTCCCGGTGACGACGCCAACTCCGGGACCGCCTCGCAGTACGATATCCGCTACGCCACTGCCCCGATTACCGAAGCCACTTGGGACGCTGCTTCACAGGTCAGCGACGAGCCGACCCCGCGGGCGGCCGGGTCGCTCGAATCGTACACCGTGACGGGCCTGAATTCGGGAACGATGTACTACTTTGCAGTTAAGACCGCCGACGAGGTGCCGAACTGGTCGCCGTTGTCCAACGTCACCAGTCGCGCCACCGCTTCGGACCAGACACCGCCGGCCGGTATCGATGACCTCCAGGCCAGCACCGGCGGAACCGAAGGCGAAATCCTCCTTGGGTGGACCGCGCCGGGCGATAACGACAACGACGGTGCCGTGATGGGCTACCTTATCAAGTACGCCACCTGGCCCATCGACGAGCAAAGCTTTGATGCTGCCGCGTTTTGTGATTCCTTCCCCATCCCTCTGGCGGCAGGCCAGGCGCAGTCAATGAAGCTGTCCGGGTTAAATCCCGGACAGCTTTACCATGTAGCCGTCAAGTCTTTCGACAACGCGGCTAACCTGTCGCCCATTTCCAACCCCGCCTCCGCCGTAGCCGGGTTTAACATCGTGGCCGGCACGGAAGATCCTGCCGCGCTGGTATCGCCCCCGCCGGGAGCGGTCATGCCGATGTCGCGCCCGACCCTGACGATTGAAAACGTGTCGCTCGAAGCGGACGAACTTTACCATTTCGAAGTCGCCGCCGATTCTACTTTCTTCGAACTGGCGGCCGGTGACTCAGTGGAGGAGCAGGAAGGACCTACGAGCTCGTGGAAAGTAAACTCACGCCTTGCCGCCGACGTGACCTACTTCTGGCGGGTGGGCACCGATGACGGCGGGTACAGCGAAGTCTCGACCTTTACCGTCCTGCCGCAACCGCACCCGTATCCGAACCCCTTCGCACTAACCGACGGTGACGCCGTTACTTTCACCGATCTGCCCGTGAACACGAACCTCGTCGTGACAACGGTGTCCGGTGACATCGTGCGCCAGTGGTCGAGCCTCGGCGGTGATGACGTCATCTGGGACGGCACCAACGAGTCCGGGCACGAGATCGGCTCCGGCATGTACCTCTGGTTTGTGGCCGACGCCGGGTTGAAAGGCAAGTTGATGGTGGTCAGGTAACAACCGTCCGCTTCGTTCGTCCCCGCGCTCTGCGTAGTACCGTTTTCGATTCGCATCCCTCCCCATCAGGTTACATTCGCTCAGTATTATTCAGCAGAGTATTCCTCTGACATGGACTGTGTGCGTCCTTGTTATCACACACTGACTGTCAGAAACTGTCAGTGGCTAAATTCACATCTTAAACGTTGACGAATACGGCCTAATTTGCGACATTCTGTCAGGCATCGGGGCGGACAACAGGACAGACATCAGGGCAGACTTGACGCGAATGCGTGCTGAGGAAGTGCTTGGCACCGGTCGGCGGTGCCGGCGAAGCCGGAGACGGTACATGAGCATATACACCGTGAGAGCAGAAAAGTGCTTTGAGGAAAACCTGCGCCTGTTCAGTGATCCAAACGCCGAACCGGAGAGGTTTAATCTAAACAGTGGGTTTCTCAATTTGGCGAACACTCTGTTCAGGACGGAGTTGGGAGAATGTAGATATGGGGAAAACATGTTTCGTAATAGCGCCCATAGGCAAGGAGAAGTCGGACACGCGCAGGAGATCAGATCAGGTTTTCAAGTATATCATTGAGCCGGCGGCGTCTGAGTGCGGCTACAAGGCGATGCGGGCCGATCAGATTTCAGAGCCTGGCCTGATAACCAGCCAAGTGATACAACACATCGTCGAAGACCCTCTCGTCATAGCGGACCTAACCGAACGGAACCCGAACGTGTTTTACGAGTTGGCATTGAGGCATGCGCTGAAAAAGCCGCTTGTCCAGATATCACAGAAGGACGAGCAGATACCGTTCGATGTGGCTACCATGAGGACTATTGCCATTGACCACCACGACCTGGACAGCGTGGAGCAGGCTAAGAAGGATCTGATAGGCCAGATTAAGACGGTCGAGGGGAGAGCCCCCGATAAGATCGACACTCCGATTTCCGTCGCCTTGGACCTACAACTGATGCGGCGAAGCGATGACTTGGTGCAACGTACGCTCGCCGAACTGGTGCGGTCCGTTTCAGAGTTGCGATCGGAGGTCGAGAGCATTCAGCGGCCTGTACCCTATCGGCCGTCTGCCGACTTAGCGAAGTCATTACAAAAGTATATGGATTATTTTGAACTTGCGAAAGCGACGCGGCCTCGCAGTACAAAAGACAATGATGTTGCGACGACAATCCAGGAGATTATAGAACGCGGACGCGACCCATCCGGTGAGACAGACTCGGACTGAAGTGATCTGAGAAACCCGACAGAGTCACCCTTGGACTCAGCTTCCTTGCATCGCCTTTAAGGGTGATGGGGGGATTGGGCGTCGGGTTTCTCACTTTATATATACGGCCGACTGCAAACCCGCCCGGGCACAGCTTCTACGTTGACATTCCCGCCCGTATTTGACATATATACACGCCTGTAACCCTCGTTGAGTCAAAGCCGTCCGTGTCGCCGGCTGTCAGGCAGGAGCGAAGCCATGCCGTCGGGTTGTCAGTCCGAAGTCGGGAAGATCGACAGAATTCTCGTCAAGCATCCCCGGGACGCGTTCGTATCACGACAAAATATCGACGCCCAATGGAGGGACCTGCACTATTCCGGCGCTCCCGACTACGACAGGGCGCTGCGGGAGTACGAGACATTTGTCGAACTCCTGGCCGGGGTGACGCCGCATATCGACTACCTGCCCGCGAGCGACGAGACGGGACTTGACTCGATCTACGCGCGTGACGCCGTGGTCGTGACCGACGCGGGAGCCATCCTGTGCAACATGGGCAAGGAGGCGCGCCGCGGGGAACCTTCCGCCTCCGGTGAATACCTCAGGCAGGCCGGTTTTCCGGTACTGGGCGCCATCACCGGCGAAGGACGGCTGGAGGGAGGCGATCTCATCTGGCTGGAGCCGAGGACTCTCGTGGTGGGACGGGGGTATCGGACGAACGACGAGGGCATCCGCCAACTGAAGGACCTGACCTCTGATCTGGTCGACGAATTCGTTGTCGTGCCGCTGCCGCACTGGAAAGGGCCGGCCGGCGTGTTCCACCTGATGTCAATGATCAGTCCGGTTGATCGCGACCTGGCTGTAGTCTATCCCAGGCTTCTTCCCGTTCCGTTCCGGGAGTTTCTGGCTGAGCGGGGGATAGAGTTCGTGGAGGTGCCGGATTCGGAATATCCCGGTATGGCCTGCAATGTTCTGGCGGTCGCCCCGCGCAAGTGCCTCGCACTCTCCGGTAACCCGCTTACGCGGCGCCTGCTCGAAGAGAAAGGTGCCGAAGTGTGGGTGTACGACGGCGATGAGATCTCCAGAAAAGGGGCCGGCGGCCCGACCTGCCTGACCAGGCCACTCCTGCGAAGCTGGTGAGCATGCTCCTGTCAGCGCTGCACGAATACTGAACCGGAAGGCTGCCGGTCAGCGGGCACGCGGTTATCGGGGTTTCTCCTGAATGATTCTGAGGTAAGTAGCGATCTGGCCGCGGTGGTGAATTTCGTGGTCGAGATTGCCCCGCATGATGATCCACCAGGCTGTAACTTCGGCGCCAAACCGTTCATCATAGATCTTCTCCGAGAGATCGCCCTCCGACAAACCGGCGAGCATGTCAGCCCGCTGCTGCCCGGTCTGCTCCAGGGCCTCAAGCAACCGCAGGTACCGGGAGCGGTTCTCGACGTCGGCAAGCCCGGCTTTTCCGCGAGTGGGTGTGAGGTCCTTCAGCCGCAGCATACTGAACAGCCATTTGTCGGCGTCGCAAAGGTGCTGCGCGAGGTCGGCGAAGCTCATGGCCTCGGGAGTGGGACGCCAGTTCTCCATGCCGTCGGGAACGGTTCGCAGTCGCTTGAGACTGGATTCGCGCACTGCTCGTGAGAATTCGGCGAGTGTTTCTCCGCCGGTGGTATCCATGGGAGTCCTTATCGGGTCGCGGGAGCCTGAGGCTTTACATGTCGAATATTTTGCCCGGGTTCAGGATATTCCTCGGATCGAACTGTCTCTTGATGCCGCGCATGAGGTCGACCGCCGCACCGTGTTCCTTGGCGAACAGGTCTTTGTGGCCCAGTCCAATGCCGTGTTCGCCGGAGATACTGCCTTCCAGTTGGATCGCTTTCTCGACTATCATGTGGTTGATGTCGCAGGCGGTGGCCCATTCGTCTTCGTCGTCCCTCCGTGCGAGCATAAGCGCGTGCAGCAGGCCGAGACCTACGTGGCCGAACGTGAACATCGTAATTCCGCGTTCATCTCCGAGGCGGTGACAATATTCCACCATCTCGGGCAGTCTCGATATGGGGAAGGCGACGTCGTTGCGGATAACGGTGTACCCGGGCTCAAAGTGCTTGACGGCGTCGGTAACCCAGTGGCGGATCTCCCACGGGCGGTGGTCGCCGGCCAGTTCGAGCTTCTCAGCGCCGAACTCAGAGCAGATTTCTTCGGCCAGGGAGTTGTTCGATTCCAGTGCCGGACGCGGGCCGTGGAACTCCAGGAACAGAGTCGGCACTTCTTCCAGGCCGTAATCTTTCAGGCGGTTGAGGGCTTTCGTAATGCGCCGGTCCAGGAACTCCACGGCGGCCAGGTCCAGTCCGTAGCGATACATCTCCGACACGGCGCGAGCCGCATCCGTCTCGGTCGGGAACTTGAAGGCAGTCTGCAACCGGTCTTCCGGTATACCGGCGAGCCGGATTGTCACGGCGGATATGATCGCCAGGGTTCCCTCGGACCCGGCCACAAGATCGACAAGGCTGTAACCGCTGGACCGCTTGGAGGCACGGTTCCCCAGCTTGAGAACGTCACCCGTCCCGGTGACAACCTCCAGGGCCAGCACGTACTGGCGGGTACCTCCATACTTGACCGAGTAGACGCCGCTGGCGTTGGTGGCGACCATCCCGCCGACCGTGGCGACGTCACCGGAACCTCCCGGGGAGGGTGGGAAGAAAAGTCCCTCGCGCTTGAGGTGCTCGTTAAGATCGTCATAGACGATGCCGGGTTCGACCCGGACCTGGAGATCCTCGGGCCAGAAATCGAGGACCCGGTTCATGCGGCTGAGGTCCAGAACGATACCGTCGGCCAGGGGGATGGTGGAGCCTTCCAGCGCGCTGCCTGCCCCGCGAGTCGTGATCGGCGTGCCGCCGGCGCAGCATAGCTTCACAACCCCGGCGATATCTGCCGTGCTCATGGCCCAGACGACGGCCAGCGGAGTCACGCCGGGCAGCGTGGATTCATCCTCGGCCGCTACGGCAAGCTGGTCGGGCTGCGTGGAAACCTGCTCGGGCGGCAAAATCCGGCAAAGCTCGTCTATGATGCTCATTGGTTATCGACGTCACGCCGAATGCCGGCGGCTACCTCTGGGCCTCCCACATGGGATCCCACGGTGGTATGGGAATCGGCTTTAGCTCCAGCTTCCTCATGTCTTCATCGGTCAGAAGGCCTTTCGGCACGGCAAGCGTGTAGACGTAAGTATCAAACCAGCCGTCGTACATGTACCACATTCCATCATCACCGCGTTCGGTCCCCCAGCTGTTCTGCACGAGCCACTTGACGGGCTCGCCGCTCGCGGAAGTATCAACGCCCATCAGCACCATGGCATGGTTGGGGGTGCTTTCCCGGTACGCGAGCCGTTCGGCCTTGGTCATGGGGAAGTCGATGCCGAACACGCGGTCGTACTCGTAAATGCCGGTCATGAGCAGCGCAGAATCGCTGTAACGCTCCTTGCCGACGTCGCAGGAAAAGTAAATCGCCTGGCTGTCAAGAAGGGCCGCCACGGCGTACTGCTTCAGCTTCTCAATCGGCAGGTTCAAGTGAACCAGGTCCTCGGACTCATATATGTTGCGGCTGTCCTGGAGTTGGTACATGCGGTCAAGAGGCTTGGTCGGATCGTTCATCAGGACCGCGTATTCAGGCAGCTCGGCGCCGATATACTGGTCGCGGAACGACGCCGGCGTGTACGCCGATGTCGCCAGCAGAGTGGTGTCTTTCGTCTCGGCCCGGTAGGTAAACTCGGCCGGAGGCTCGCCGTAGTGGACTGCCAGGAGGGTATATATCTCGCCGAGCATGGCTTCCTTGTGCTTCCTCAGTTCGTCGACGCTCTTGCCGGCCTCGTGCATCTGGCGAAGTTCGGAGGCGCAGCGACGCAGCTTGACACTGGCCAGTTGGTTGATCGTCCCGGTCTTTGACGACTGTATCGTCTCCGGCATGGCCGATTTCGGCACTACGCCGTGCTTCCGGATCAGGGCCGTTACATATTGCCAGTAACCGCCGTCGCCAAACGGAGAGCGCAGGAGAATCACGAGGCGACGATCATCAATTGGCTTGTCACGGTATGTGATCATCTGCTCCAGGAACGTGTTGGCTTTCTCCATCTTGTCCCAGAAGGCCAGGTAGGACTGTGAGAACTCGAAGGAGGAGAGCTCAAGCCTCTTCATCACCGCCGGGGCGAAGACGTTTAATCCCGCGAACAGCCAGCATCGACCGGAACTCTTCTGGTTGGTGATCCCGGCACCCTTGAGTTTAAGGGAGAAGTACGTGTCATGGTGGACGAGTTTTTCGCGATTCAGCGCCAGGGCGGAAACATCGTTGTTGGTGACGGCGTTTACGACGGCCTTGCGGTCAGCCGAGTCCCGAAACTCCGATTGAAGGCGACCGACAAGGTCGTCGGTGAGCTGCCCGTCGCTGCCGGCGGCCGCAAAATCGGCAGTCAGAAGCAGAGTAAGGAAAATGGCCAGGGCTCGCATATGGATATCCTCTCGCTGGTCAGGTCATACGTTCGGTGTGCTGCCGTTCGCTACGATTACGAGGAATCTAATGCATAAACAGGCAAAAGGGAAAGGAATATCGGCAGTGCGCTGCCCGGCCGTCGGGACCACCTTGCTCGCGCCGGGCCGGCAGGGCGCTTACGGTCCAGCGGTCCGCATTTGACAAGAGGCTTGCCTGCCGGGCCGATCGGAGTTAGTTTGGTATGACTCAGTCGCACGATGAGCGGCTCCATTCAGGCGACGCGACCGCTGCACGGTCCCCGGGGTCGATGTGGCGGGGGCGCGAAATCTCACGCGAGGGATGTATGCGAAAGAATGACCTGTCGTTTTTTGAAACGGTGCTGGCCTTTTTTGACAAGGCGGCGAAACTGACCAGGCATCCACCGGGTCTGCTCAACCAGATAAAGTACTGCAACAGCATTTACGAGTTCAAATTCCCGCTCAAGCGCGATGACGGCTCTATCGAGATAATCCAGGCCTTCCGCGTTGAGCACAGCCATCACAAGTTGCCGGTCAAGGGCGGCATCCGGTACAGTGAAATGGTCTCCGAGGACGAGGTCAAGGCGCTGGCGGCTCTCATGACGTTCAAATGCGCCATCGTCGACGTGCCCTTCGGGGGGGCGAAAGGCGGTGTCCGGGTGGAACCGCGCAAGTACACGGAGGCGCAGCTCGAGCGCATAACGCGCAGGTACACCTCGGAGCTGGCCAGGAAAAGTTTCATAGGCCCGGGCGTGGACGTACCGGCCCCGGACTATGGTACGAGCAGCCGGGAAATGGCCTGGATCGTCGACACGTACAGCGCCCTGAATCCGAATCAGATTGATGCCGCAGCCTGCGTGACGGGAAAGCCGATCGCACAGGGGGGGATTCACGGCCGGACCGAGGCCACGGGACGCGGCGTGTTCTACGGCCTGGTGCGGGCTATCTCGTACGCCGAGGACATGAAAAAGATCGGGCTGGCCCCCGGTATAGAGGGCAAGCGAATCGTCGTTCAGGGGCTGGGCAACGTCGGCTATTACACGGCCAGATTCCTGCAGGAAGCCGGAGCGGTGCTGGTGGCCCTGGCCGAGTATGACGGGGCCATTTACAATGACCGCGGCCTTGATGTCGACCAGGTGCAGGCGCATCGCAAGGAGTCCGGTACGATACTCAACTTTCCCGGGGCCACGAACTTTGCCGCCAATTCCGACGCTCTCGAGTACGAGTGCGATATCCTTATCCCCGCCGCCCTCGAGCGCCAGATAACGGTCGAAAACGCTCCCCGGGTCAAAGCCAAAATCGTCGCCGAGGCCGCCAACGGGCCGATCACCGCTGATGCGGAAGAAATCCTCAAAGGGAAAGGCGTGCTGATAGTGCCGGACACCTACCTGAACGCGGGCGGCGTGACGGTTTCGTACTTTGAATGGCTCAAGAACCTCTCTCACGTGCGGTTCGGCCGTTTGAGCAAACGGTACGAAGAAGCCACGCACGCCAAGTTGATAGAAACCGTCGAGACGCTGACGGGCAAGTCGCTCTCTGAAGATCAGCGTCGGGTGGCCGTTCACGGCGCGGACGAGATCGACCTGGTCAACTCCGGACTGGAAGAGACCATGTTCAATGCCTACGATGAGATGCGGGAGATCTGTCTGCAGACCGAGGGTTGCTCCGATCTGCGGACGGCGGCATTCCTCACCGCTATTAACAAAGTCGCTGTTTCATACATGCAACTGGGGATTTTCCCGTAACGCCCGGATGCGGCCGGAAGCACCGGTGACGTGCCGCCGGTGAATCACTTCAGGAGCGGGTGTGAGTTTTCGTTTTTGCCGGTCGCTTTCGCCACGCGGATATCGTGAGCCAGCGTAATCGACGGTCTGGATTCCTCCAGGCCGAACCCCCGGCCCGCCAGAATCTCCCGGTACGCCACCGTGTGCAGGTCGGTAAAGCCTGCCGAGAACTCGATTTCCTCCCCGCCGATCGTGATTGATCGGTAGGTCGTCTGTCCCGAATCGGACGCGCCCCGGGGAAGGTCAGCGCGGTCGATGGAAAGGTACCACCGTACGTTCGCCTTCTGTAGTTCCAGGAAGCCGGCCGTTTTCGTCGGTTCGCTGTGGTGAACCTCGCTGTGCTGTACCGGGCCGAACAACCATATGAGCAGGTCAAAGAAGTGG
This sequence comes from Acidobacteriota bacterium, assembly GCA_035529075.1. Lineage (NCBI taxonomy): Bacteria > Pseudomonadati > Acidobacteriota > Acidobacteriota bacterium. Next base: position 400,496 of record DATKXK010000010.1, read on the forward strand.
ATGCCGATATTCGTAGCCAGGCCTCCCGACCGGTCCGGCTGGCCCTTCCAAGAGATCAGGTACCACGGCCCGCGCGCCGTAATGTACGTGAGAACCACCTCGTACTTCCGGTTCGCCTTTTCCCGGGCGATTTTGTCTCTCAGGGCGATCAGCGAGGGATGCACGCGCAACTGCAGGATAGTACTGACGTGACGACCGGACTCCTGCTCCAGTTGCCTGAGCGGATCAATGTTCCAGGGGTTGAGAACGAGCGGTTTTTCGCATATCGCGTCGGCACCGATCCGCAGGGCAAACCGCACGTGCGCGTCATGCAGGTAATTCGGCGAACAAATGGACACGTAATGGACCCGTTTATCTTCCGACTGCCGCCGCAGCTTATCCAGGTGGCGGTCGAATCGCTCAAACTCAGTGAAAAACTTGACGTCCGTAAAATGACGGTCAAGTATCCCGACCGAATCACTGGGATCCACGGCCGCCACCAGGCGGTTCCCGGTTTCCTTAATCGCTCTGAGGTGGCGTGACGCAACGTAGCCGGCCACGCCGGTTATGGCAAAGTTCTTCGACATCGGTTCTCCCGCGATGATGTGTTTTTCGCCGAGTCCGGATCGTGGCGCTTCGCGCTCTCAGCCCGTAACCCCGTTGAAAACGCCAGCAAGAAAGTAGCTCCGACCGGGAATGCCAAGTTTTTTTTGACCGTCGGTTCCATGACGGCGGCCGGTGCTCACAGGAGGCGGCAAACGGGGACGGCCGGCCCCGACCGGCCGAAGCGCCAAAAAGCGTTTGACCGGGGTACCGGCAGATGATATTATGTCGCACGAACGGTCCGCAAACAGATTATTACCGAGGCATACATGAGAGAACTGGTTGTACGGCTTCTACCCGAGGTTAACGAGATTTCCGCGCCGGACCTCCGGGAGAACGTAATCGCCTGCTGGGAAGAGGCGATAGCCTTTCGCGGGTGGACGGAGCGCTTGCTGCGAGGCATTCCCTTTACGCTCCTGGCTGAGGACGTCAAGATTACGTTCATTGATCACGTGCGGGCGGTCTGCCGCATGTGCATTGCCGTCAACGACGTGCTCGACGACGTTCACGGCGACGGCAAGACGCCCGTCAACCGCGACTACCTGGTGGCCGGAGCGCTGCTGGCCGACGTCGGCAAGCTGCTCGAGTATGAAATCGTCGACGGTAAACCCGTCAAGTCCGACTACGGCAAGCATATCAGGCACCCGTTCAGCGGTGTCGGCCTGGCGTTCAAGCACGGGCTGCCGTCGGAAGTGATGCATGTCATCGCCACTCACTCCAAGGAGGGGGTGGGGGAAAAGCGAAGCCCGGAGAGCATCATTTTCCATCACGCCGACTTCATCGATTTCGAGCTGGTGAAATAATCATGGCACAGACGTTGGTGGAGAAGATCGCCCAGCGGTTCGCGCTGGGGCTGGAACCGGGGCGGAGTATGCGAAGCGGCGACTACCTGTCGATCCAGCCGGCGCACGTGATGACCCATGACAACACGGGCGCCGTCATTCCCAAGTTCAAAGCGATAGGCGCCCGCAAAATTGCCGACCCGCGCCAGGTGGTCTTCGCCCTTGACCACAACGTGCAGGACACCAGCGAGAAGAATCTCGCGAAATACTCCGCCATCGAGGCCTTCGCCCGGGAAATGGGTGTCGACTTCTACCCGGCCGGGCGCGGGATCGGGCATCAGATCATGTGCGAGGAAGGCTACGCCTGGCCCGGCACGATGGTCGTGGCTTCGGACAGCCACTCCAACATGTACGGCGGGCTCGGTTGTCTGGGAACGCCGATCGTGCGCACCGATGCCGCCGCCATCTGGGCGACCGGCCGGACCTGGTGGCAGGTGCCGCCGGTAGCGCGGGTCGAACTGACAGGGTCACTGGCCCCGGGAGCCTCGGGCAAAGACGTCATCATCACCCTGTGCGGCTTTTTCAATCATGACGAAGTCCTTAACCACGCCGTAGAGTTTGTGGGTGACGGTATCGCGGCGCTTTCAATCGATGATCGACTGACCATTGCCAACATGACCACGGAGTGGGGGGCGCTGGCCGGGGTTTTTCCCGTTGACGACGCAACCATCGACTGGCTGCGCGACCGCGCCGAGTTTGTCAAACGGCGGGGCACGGCCGGCGTTCCGTCGGATGCGGACGGGCACGGCGGCCATCCACGGCTCACCCGGGAGAAGGTCGACCGGCTGGATGCTGGGCGCTTAAGTGTCGATAAAGAAGCAGTTTACGCCAAACATCTAACCCTTGACTTGAGCACGGTCTCGCCGCACGTCTCGGGGCCGGACACGGTCAAAGACATGGCGCCTGTGGCTGAGTTGAGCCGGCGCGGGGTTCGGATCGACAAGGCGTATCTGGTCTCCTGTGTCAATAGTCGAGTTGGGGACATAGCCGCCGCGGCCAGAACGATCAAGGGTAAGAAGGTTGCGGATCACGTCAAATTCTACGTAGCGGCGGCTTCGAGCGAAGTACAGGCCGAGAGCGAAAGGCGGGGCGACTGGCAAACCCTGCTGGAGGCCGGGGCGATCCCGCTTCCGCCGGGATGCGGCCCCTGCATCGGGCTCGGCGCGGGGCTGCTGGAGGACGGTGAAGTCGGGATTTCGGCGACCAACCGGAATTTCAAGGGCCGGATGGGGTCTCGGGAAGCGCAGGCATACCTGGCGTCGCCGGAGGTTGTGGCGGCGTCGGCCGTAGCCGGCAGGATCGATCTGCCGGGTCCGGCGCAGCCCGGGAAGGTCGCGGGACGGGTCGAAGTCAGGCGGCAGGGCGCCGAGGTCACCGAAAAAGTGCCCATTATAGAAGGTTTTCCGGAACGGCTCAGCGGAGAGATCATCTACTGCCATCAGGACAACCTTAACACCGACGGTATCTTTCCGGGGAAGTACACGTACCTTGACGACTTCACCGCCGCCCAGCAGGCCGAGGTGGTCATGGAGAACTATGACCCTGAGTTCTCCGACCTGGTTCAAAGCGGTGATATCCTGTTGGGTGGCTTCAACTTCGGCACCGGGAGTTCGCGCGAACAGGCGGCGACCGCACTCAAACACCGGGGGATTCGACTCGTGCTCGCCGGATCGTTCAGTGAAACGTACAAGCGAAACGCCCTTAACAACGGCTTCCTGACTATCGAAGCCCCGGAACTGGCGCGTGATCTCGGTCAGCGGTTTGGGACCGACAGACTGACCGTAAGAACATCAATAAAGGCAACCGTTGATTTCGTTAATTCGCGAGTAGAGGCCGACGGGAAATCATACGGTGTCAGCCCGGTCGGTGCAGCCGCCCAGGAACTGATTGTATGCGACGGGCTGGAAAACTGGGTGAAGAAACAACTGGAGACTTAGCGCCTGCTGCAGGGACGGAGGATCGATGCACAAGACAATATCTCGAGCGATATCCGAATTCGCCGTCAACCTTCGCTACGACGATCTGCCCCGGGACGTCGTAGGCGAGGTCAAGCGGTATCTCTACGATTCAATCGGCTGCGCGCTCGGCGGATATCATACCAGAGACGTCGGGATCGTTCGTGGCATCTACGAGAAGATGGCCGGGAGGCCTGAGGCTACGGTGATAGGCTTCGGCGAGAGAATACCGGCCGTCAACGCGGCCCTGGTCAACTCCCTGATGGTCCGTGCGCTGGATTTCAACGACATTTACTGGAAAGAGGACCCGTCACATCCATCCGACCTGATACCGGCGGCTCTGGCTGCGGGGGAACGCGTGGATGCCTCCATGAAGGATGTCATTACGGCGATTGTGCTGGCCTACGAGTTCGAGATGCGGCTCTGTGAGTTCGCGGTACCCGGCGTGCGCGAACGCAAATGGCACCATGCCACGCTCACCCAGTTTGTTTCGCCCGTGGTGGCCGGGAAGCTCCTGGGGCTGACCGTCGACCAGATGGTCAACGCCATCGGGATCAGCGCCTGCCACAACCATACGATCGGATGTCCGACCGCCGGCAAGCTCACGATGATGAAGAATACGGTGGACCCGATGGCCGTCCAGGCGGGTGTTCTCGCTGCTCTGATGGCGCAGAACGGCTATTCCGGCACGGAGGCCGTCTTTGAGGGCAAGGAGGGGCTGATGGACGTTTACGGGCCGGCCTGGGACGAGGACAAGCTGACCGGCAGGCTCGGTGATTCGTTCAAGATCCTTGAATGCAGCATGAAGGCGTTTCCGACCGAGGCGCTGACTCACACGCACCTGAGCTGCACGTTGAAGGTTATCAGGGACAATGACATTGACCACGACCAGGTTGAATCGGTGACCGTCACGACCATCGCGCGGGCATGCGATATCCTCTTTGACCCGCACAAGTATCGCCCCGAATCCCGGGAGACGGCCGACCATTCGTTGCCGTATTGTGTTGCAGCCGCAATTGTCGACAGGCAAATTACCACGCAGACTTTTTCCGATGAGAAGCTGAAAGACCCCCGCATCTGGGAAGTGATCGACCGTATCAAGGGAGAGGCGTCCGAAGAGTTTGAGCGAATGTTCCCGGCCAGGCAGCCGTCCCGGGTGACCATCCGCACCAAAGACGGTAAGGAATACAGTGCGTACCTGGAGAACCCGAAGGGCCACCCGACGGAGCCGATGACCAGGGAAGACCTGCGGGCGAAGTTCAACGCCCTGTCCGGCGCGCTGATGGATGCGGCCAGGCAGGCCGACATGGAGGAAATGATCTTCGCGTGCGAAAAGGAGAGCGCCCGCGATTTCATGGCGGAACTGGTTGTCAAATCCACGGCATGACGTGCCGATGAATCGTTGACGAAAGAGAAATCAGGTTGGCATCAAATGGCAAAGCGTTCACAAAAAAAAGTGAAGCCGCGAGTTCTCAAGGGGTTCAGGGATTACCCTCCCGCCGAACAGATCGCGAGGGAGAAGATGCTCTCATCCGTGCGCGAGGCGGTGGAGCTGATGGGCTTTCTGCCGTTGCAGACAGCCAGCCTCGAGTACGCTGAAACCCTGCTGGGACCGCACTACAGCAAGGAATCGCTGGCCGAACTGTTCGGCTTTCGCGGACCGGATGACGTTGATATGGCGCTGCGTTATGAGTTTACCCTGTCGCTGGCCCGTTACGTGGCCGAGCATTCGGAGCTCCCGCTGCCTTTCCGACGCTACCAGTACGGCAATATCTGGCGCGTGGACAAGCCCGGCCCGGGGCGCTTCCGCGAGTTCATGCAGTTTGACATCGATATCGTCGGCACGCAAAATCTGCTGGCCGACGCTGAAATCATCGCCGCCATGGTGACGATCTTCGACCATCTCGGTATCGAGGATTTCGAGGTTCGTTATTCCAATCGCAAGATTCTAAACGGACTGATTGAGTGGGCGGGTATTCTCCCTGAAAGGGGATCGGACGTTCTGCGCGTCCTGGACAAGTATCGGAAGCAGGGAGAGCAGGCCGTCATACTGGAACTGGGTAGCGGAAGAAAGGATGATTCCGGAGCCGAGATCCCCGGCCTCAGTCTTCCGGCGGACCAGATAGACCACATAAGGGATTTCCTGCACGAGGCGATCAAGCGGGACACCAAAGATCCGTTGTCATGGGTCAGGGGCAATCTCAGCGGGTTCCGGCAGGCGGAGGAGGGGATGAGCGAGCTGGAGGCGGTCCGGGATCACCTTAAGGCCATGGGGATTGATCGGAGCAAAGCGGCCGTCGACCTGTTGATCGTTCGCGGGCTGGCGTACTACACCGGGCCGGTGTTCGAGACATATCTGACAAAACTGTGGGATTACGGCTCGGTCTTCTCAGGGGGGCGGTACGATAACCTCGTAGACCGCTTCCTGGGCCGTTCCGTTCCGGCGGTCGGCTCATCCATCGGGATAGACCGTCTGCTCGCCGCGTTGATCGAGCTTAAAGCCTTCAAATACGAACGGGCGACCTCGCAGGTGCTGGTCACCGTGATGGACCGGCATCGCCTGCCTGAGTACCTGAAGATGCTTCGTGAACTGCGTGACGCCGGTATCCGGTCCGAGATATTCGCCGGAGACACCAAGAACCTTACGCGTCAGGTGCGCTACGGTGACAGAGTGGGGATACCGTTTGCCTTGATTGCCGGTTCAAACGAGTTTGAGTCAAACAAGGTCACCGTAAAGGACCTGGCCTCCGGTGCGGACCAGGCCGGGAAAACCGCTGACCGAGAGAAGTGGCTCAAGGCCGAGGGATTCCAGGAAACCATTCCGCGTGACACGCTGGTATCGTACCTGAAGAAGCGATTGAGGGAAAGCTGACTCGCGTGCCGGTCGCGCGGCGTTCCGCTCGCGGCCGTGCCGTCGTGATTTACTGCCATGACTTCCCGGAAAACACCTTCGATGTGCGACGTCTACGCGCATGAATACGATCTTATGACCAACGCGGCGGCGCGGGAGAGTTACCATGCGCGCGAAGTAGCCGCCCTGGCCGAAGCATTCAAGCCGACCTCGGTGCTGGACGCCGGGTGTGCCACCGGCCTGACGGCGATGCTGTTTGCCCGGCTGGGCGTTGCCGCCACCGGGCTGGACAGGTCGCGGAAAATGATCAGCCTGGCCAGGGGGAAGTACGGTGCGTCGGGCCGGTCGCCTGTTTTTCGCGTCGGACAGTTTGAATCACTGCCCGGGCTGCTTCACGGGCGGTTTGACCTGGTGGTATGCCTGGCCAACGCCATATCCGGAGTCGGGTCGGTCGCCAACCTTCGGAAAAGCCTCAGGAACTTTTGCAGGGTTCTCAAGCCCGGAGGCGCCCTGGTGTTGCAGATGCTCAACTATGCCGCGCTCAAAGAGGGTGAGGTCATGCCCGTTCGCGCCACCAGGAGCGACGGCATCATATGGGTGCGGTATTCGATCCGGCGCGGGCGAAAACTGGCCCTTCACGCGGTACGGCTGGACATCGATGAAAGTCCGCCCCTGTTGGAACCGTTTTACCACGAACTTGACAATTTCACCGTTGAGCGGGTTACCCAGGCAATGCGCTCAGCGGGTTTTCGGCAACTGCACCGGTACGCTGATCTCCTGTTAAGCAAGAGGTTCACCAAGTCGGCCCGTGATCTTGTTATAGTCACGCGCAGGCCGGCCGGGCGCCAAACAGTTTGACATGTCGCGCAGGACACCTATCTTCTTAACCCGGTTATGAACAGAATTCTCCTTACCTGTTTGGCGGTGTTCCTGCTGGCGTCGGCCGTCGCGGCTGAGACTGACCGCAGTGTGGAGGCGGCCCGGTCCGTACAGGCATATCGGCCGGTCGGCGACCGGCGGGTCTGGAGTTTCTTCTCTCGTGACTCGACCTTCGGACGGCTCGTGTCGACCGTTTCCCGCACGGCCTCGCAGGACGGCCGTCCCGGGCTGGTCCTCACCGAGGAACTAACCATCGACTATACGATGATCGGCGGCGAGCAGGTTATCCGGCAAAGTCGTGAACACTACGTGGACCTGACCGGTGGCTACCTGGGTGACCGCATGACGTTGATCACGGGCGAACAGTCCGAGGATTTCCGGCTTTCGCGGCAGGGCGGCCGGGTGAACGGGTATTTCACACGCGCCGGTCGGGAGGTCCCGCAGTCGCTGGAGGTGGACACGGGCATGTCGGGTTGGGACAACAACTACGTCGATCAACTCGAGCTCATACTCGCCATGCGTGACCTGCGCGTGGGCCAGCGGATATCTGATTCAGTCTTTCAGCCTCAGGCTCTTGTGAAGACACGGCTGACGGGAACCGTCGACCGCTTCTTCTACCAGGAGATATACCGGAATCGGTTTGACTCGGTTTTTCTGATCCGGCTCAGCGAACCGGTCAGGGCCGAGCTTTCCTTCACCGCCGACCGGAGGCTGGTCAAGGTGAACCTGCTCGATCAGGACATTAGAATCTACCAGGATGAGGCGCCCCGAACCAGCGTGCCCGAACGGGAGGCCGTACCATCGCCTCGTTTTACAGTCCTGGGGCTTGTGGTCATGCTGCCGCATTACGTAACCTATTTGCTGATCTCGCTGGTCTCCCTGTTATTCTTTGCGCGGCGGGACCTGCGACGGGGAGAGCCGTACCTGGGCTACTCGGTGGGTGCTCTGCTGTTCCTGGCTGCTCTGGTCACGCAGATACCGCTGCAGAAGATGATGATCGCAGGTTGGTTTGTCCCGTCGGTCTCCTCGGGCGGCTCGCTTTATCTGCGCGGTATTCCGCCGTCCCTGGCAGCCGGGTTGATTCAGGAGTTGCTCAAGCTTGCTGCCGTCTGGCTCGTCATAAGCTGGCGTAAACCGACGTCCGGGCGCTGCGCCGTGATCGGTGCTTTCTGCGGCGCGGGATTCGGCGTGGCAAACGTGTGGTATCACGTCGGGTGGCACCTTGCCCCTCTTTTCACCTTCGCGCTTCTGGAACGAAGCTTCCTCGTTTTGTACCATGTGGCGTCGGGAGCCCTGCTCGGGAATGCCGTGGGAGGTGACCGTGGTCGTCTGCCGGCAACGCTGACCATCCTCGTCCTGGTAAACTCAGTCCTGCGCTACCTGCCGGTCTTCGTCCAGGAAGGAACGGTGTCGGGCGCGGGCATGACCTTCGTCTTCGCCTTTCTCTCGGTCGGTTTTCTCCTGTTCGCGGTGATTCGGCTCGGGCGCCAGTGACCGGCCACGCATAGTGTGCCGGGCCGATTGAGGTTGACTTTGGTTTGCGGACGCGGTATGTTCGATTTTTGAGTCGCGAGTGCGGTCCTGTATCAATTTGTCCGGAGATAACTTTAGCAATTCATTCCTGAGATGCCACAGCCTATGGGTGACAATCGAGTATTTGCCGGCATTGACATCGGGGGCACCAGCATCAAGTACGGTCTGGTCGACAGCCAGGGGAAGGTCCTGTTCAAGGAGCACCGTCCGACCATGGTCGAAAAGGGGGCCGAACCGCTCATGCACCTCGTCACCAACATTGCCGAGAGCCTGCTGTACCATGCGGCCGAGGAAGACTACCAGGTCAGTTGCCTGGGTGTCGGCACGCCCGGCGCCGTAGAGCCCAAATCAGGCCGAGTGGTTGGTTTTGCACCCAACATTGACGGCTGGGAAGGAATGAAGATCGGGCAGATCCTCACTGAACGCCTTAACCTGCCGGTTCTCGTTGACAATGATGTAAACGCCATGGCTGTGGCGGAGTCGCGTTTCGGGGCGGCGGTCGGTTATCAATCGGTTGTCTGTGTGGCTCTCGGCACGGGAGTCGGCGGGGCTATTATTCTGGACGGCAAGCTCTGGCGCGGTTCGAATCATTCGGCCGGCGAGATCGGGCATTTGTCCATAAATGCCGACGGTCCTGCCTGCCACTGCGGCAATCGCGGCTGCGTGGAGGCCTATTGCTCGTCATCGGCGATAATGGATCGCGCTAAAGGGAAACTGGAACGTGAGTTAACACCGGCATTTAAAGAAGTCCTCAACGGCTCGCTGGACAACCTTAACATAAAGAAGATATTCACCGCCGCCAACAGGGGCGACGAGGTAGCCAGGGCCGTGATAGACGAAACCGCGAAGTACCTGGCGGTCGGATTGGCCGGTACCGTGAACCTTCTCAATCCCGAAATCGTAGTAATAGGAGGCGGAATCGCCGACGGTCGGGGCGGGTTCGTGGAGTCGGTCTCCGCGGAGGTGCGAAAACGTGCCTGCGGCCCGGCCACCGAACACCTGAGGATCACGACGGCCACGCTCGGCAACAACGCGGGTTTCATCGGAGCGAGCATCCTCGGCGAGGTGGTTCGCTGACGCTGAAAAGGAAGATCTATGAGCGCCAGAACTGAACATGTCCCGGTTGTATTCAACATTGTGAAATGGTACGGCTACGTGTTTGCCTCATCTTACCTGCTGTACGGTGCGGTCAAGATCGTGCTGGCGGTTCTCGACCGCAAATACGACAGCATGGCACAACCGTTCATTTTTCTGTTGTTCGGCCTGATCCTCATTTCCGTGACGCTGGCCTTCAGGGAGACCAAAAAATGGGGCTGGTACGGGCTGGTTGCGCTTAACGTCATCGTCATTATCGGTGCACTGTTCGGCTTGAGTCACGCCGAAAACTACATCCTGATAATTCTCTCTCTGGGCGCTCTGGGAGCGCTGTTTGCCCCGGCCACCAAACGCTGCTTCTTTGACCGCCGCTAAACATTCTGTTGACATCGACCGAAAAGGTAGTAAATTGACTGGCCTTCAGCGAAGGTACGGGCGCCCTAGCTCAGTTGGTAGAGCAACGGACTGAAAATCCGTGTGTCCGCAGTTCGATTCTGCGGGGCGCCACTTTTATTTGCCCGTCCCTGCGAATCCGAAACCGATTAACTGATCGTTGACGGCGTCTGTCGCACGCTCCCTGGCCGCCGGTGCATCCATGATTTACCGGGTCGGTGGCAGGAATCGGTAAGCGGTTTCGAAACCCGGTAAATGCTATATTGGCGGGTGATTTGTCCACGTTTGCGCACGAGGGGGATTTCGGTTGTTTTTGTCCCCGTTTTTCCTATATTCCCACTGCCAAAGCTGAAAACGTCATGTTCCGGTATCCGTTGGCGGCGCTGGAGTTGTTGGAGAAAGGACTACGTTATGCGTGTCGGTACGAATAAACATGTAGATCCCAGTAAATGGCCGATTGCCTCGCACGTTGTTGATCTGGAGACGTCGATCATTCGAGAGATCCTGAAGATCTCGTCTCAGCCGGGTGTTATTTCATTCGCGGGCGGTCTGCCGGCGCCGGAGATGTTCCCGCTTCAAGACCTGGCGCGGATTGCCTGTGAAGTTCTCGAAAAGTACGGTGCTGCCGCCGTGCAGTACAGCCTCTCGTCCGGCATTCTTCCCTTGCGCGAGTTGATCGCCAAGCGAGCCAACGACCACGGTATTCCCACCGATGTCAGTAATCTGCTTGTAACGGCCGGCGCTCAGCAGGCGATCGAGCTGGTGGCTCGCGCCTTTGTCGAACCGGGGGACTACATACTGACGGAGAACCCGACCTACGTCGGCGCCATGCAGGCGTTCAATTATTACCGCGCCCGTTATGCGACCGTCGAGATGGACAGTGACGGTATTATTACCGATCAGGTAGCGAAGGTATTGAAGAAGTACCCCATCAAGCTCATCTATACCGTCTCCAATTTCCAGAATCCCACCGGGATTACGATGTCGCATGCGCGCCGCACCGAACTGGTCGCGCTGGCCGCGGAACACGGAATCCCGATTGTGGATGACAACCCGTACGGAGACATCCGTTTTACCGGCCAACCCGTGCCCACGCTCAAGGCCATGGGTGGCGATGACGTGATCTCGCTGCAAACGTTCTCCAAAGTGATAGCCCCGGGACTTCGTGTCGGCTGGATGAACGGCCACAAGAGCATCATCGCGCAGTTCGAGAAGGTCAAGCAGTGCGCCGACCTGCATACGGGCACGCTGGTTCAGTACATCGTCTATGAATTCGTCAACCAGGGGTTGCTGGAGCCGCACATCGAGAAGATCAAGGCAGACTACCGGGCCAAGGGGGAGTTGATGCTCAAGACGATGGAGGAGACGTTTCCCTCCTCCATTACGTGGACCCGTCCGGAAGGTGGCCTGTTCCTGTGGGTCGAGCTGCCGCGGGGCATGTCGGCCAAGGACCTGCTGCCCAAAGCGGTCGAGATGAAAGTGGCGTACGTCTATGGCGAGCCGATGTTCCCGAACGGCGGCGGCGAGAATACCCTGCGACTGAACTTCTCGAACGCCGGCAGGGAGGATATCGTGGAAGGCATCAAACGCCTGGCCAAACTGTTCTCCGAGCACGCGTGACGGTGCGTCTCTGCGTGAGCGCCGAAACGCTGCTTCAGGATGAATAAACCCGCCGACCGGCGGGTTTTCTATTGCACGCCGAAAGCCCGACGGTTATCGTCGGCCTATGGAAATCAGATTCAGAAAGTACCATGCGCTGGGCAATGACTTTCTCGTCGTCGAGAAACGGCACACGCGGCTGCCTCGCCGAGGATTTCCTCGACTGGCGCGGCTGATGTGCCATCGCCGGACCGGCGTCGGTGCCGACGGCCTCATCTACCTGTCGGCCGACAGAGCCACGGATGGCGCCATTGACATATACAATGCCGACGGCGGCTGGGCACAGAAATCAGGCAACGGGCTGCGTATCGCGGCGGTTCATCGGAGACTGACGTACCGAAAGCAGCGGGTTTTCTCGTTTCGGACGGGCAGCGGAATCGATCGAGTGACGCTCGGTCGGCGCATTCCCGGCGGGTACGTCGCCACCGCGCAGCTTGGGAAGCCGGATTTTCTGACCGCTCGGGTGCCCGTCAGGACGCGGCGCAAGTACCTGATCAACAGTCCGCTGAAAGTCGGTCCGCTGAGTCTGCCGGTGACCTGCCTGTCGGTGGGCAACCCGCACACTGTCCTGCTTGTGGACAATCTCGATTTTGACTGGAAGCAACTCGGGGGAGACATCGAGAACGCCCCGCCATTCCCCGAGGGAACGAACGTCGAGTTCGTCAAGGTCCTCAGCCGGCGCCGGCTCCGGGTAGGCGAATGGGAACGCGGTGCCGGAGCCACGTGTTCTTCGGGAACAGGCGCCGCCGCGGCGGCGTGCGCAATGGTGATGCTCGGTCTGGTCGATCGACGATGCCGCGTCGAATTCGAGGCGGGAGTGCTCGCCGTCGACTGGAGTGCCGATACCAATATCATTGAGCTGACCGGGCCGGCGCGGTTCGTTATGGAAGGTTCTTTCGCGTTTCAATGATTTCACTCTCAGAGGTACGCAAGCTCAACCGTCGGGCCAATGTTATTCCCGTTGTCGCCAGGGTACCATCCGACCTCGAGACACCGGTATCCGCCTTCATGAAGCTGGCCGCCAGCCGGCACACGTCGTTCCTGCTCGAGTCGGTTGAAGGCGGGGAGAAGCTCGCGCGGTACTCGGTTCTCGGCTACGATCCGTTCCTGGTCATCGAAGGGGCCGGCTCGCAGGTTCTGGTGCGCCGGGGCCGACAGCTGCGGAAGTTTGACGCCCGGCCTCACGACTTTCTTCGGGAACTGTTCGCCGTGTACCGCCCGGTGCGGCTGCCCGGGCTGCCGAGGTTTACCGGCGGCGCCGTGGGCTACTTTTCCTATGACTGCGTCCGCTGGATGGAGAAGATTCCCGACGACAACGCCGACGACATCGGGCTGCCGGAGATGATGTTCGGGCTCTACAGCCGTATCATCGTGTTCGACCACCTCAGGCAGGAAATCGTCATCATTGCCAACATCATGCACGACCGGGGGGAGCCGGGGCTGGTATCGAAGTACCGCGAGGCCCGAAAGAGCGTTGAGGGTATCGTGGCCCGCCTGGGCAGGCCGTTGCGAAGGTCGGTCGGTCGAGAGCGCGTGCCGCGTCCACGCATCACCGCCGGCTGCAGCCCCGGGGAGTTCGAGCGGATGGTCCGTAAAGGCAAGCGTTACATAAAGGAAGGCGACATCTTTCAAGTCGTACTTTCACAGCGCTGGCGCTTGGACGTCACGCAGTCAGGTCTTCAAGTGTATCGCCGGCTGCGGCGTATAAACCCCTCACCGTATATGTATTTCCTGAAATTCGGCGAGAATGCGATCATCGGTTCGTCGCCGGAGATGATGGTGCGGGTCGAGGACGGCGTGATCGAAACTCGCCCCATCGCGGGGACTCGGCCTCGTGGCAGAGACGAGCGCGAGGATGAAAGGCGCATTGCAGATTTACTGTCGGATAGCAAGGAGCTGGCGGAACATACCATGCTGCTGGACCTGGGCAGGAACGATATCGGCAGGGTCAGCCAGGCCGGGTCGGTGGCGGTTCGGGAGCAGATGGCGATAGAGAAGTACTCGCACGTTATTCATATGGTCAGTTCCGTTACGGGGCGACTCAAAGCGCGGCTGTCGCCGCTGGAGGGTCACTTTGCCTGTTTCCCCGCGGGAACGGTCTCGGGAGCGCCCAAAATCCGAGCCATGGAGATAATCGACGAGCTGGAGAACCGGCGACGGGGCGTCTACGCAGGGTCCGTCGCCTACCTGGATTTCTGGGGGAACCTGGATTCCTGCATTGCCATTCGAACGGTGGTCAAGCGCGACGACGCCTTTTTCGTTCAGGCGGGCGCCGGTATCGTGGCCGATTCCCGTCCCCGTCGGGAATATCACGAGACCGTGGCCAAGGCTTCGGCAATGATTGAAGCAGTCACGGGGGAGAAGGCGCCGTGATACTGATGCTCGACAACTACGACTCCTTTACGTACAACATCGTACAGTATTTTGCGATGCTGGGTGCCGAGCCGGTGGTGTATCGCAACGATGAAATCAGCGCCTCCGACGCCCTCGCGATGCAGCCCCGGGCAATCCTGCTTTCGCCGGGACCCGGGCGGCCGGAGAATGCAGGTGTCATGAACGAACTGGTCAAGCTGGCCACCTCGAAAGTGCCGATCCTCGGGATCTGTCTGGGCCATCAGGCCCTGGCCCAGGTCTTCGGCGGCCGGATCACCTATGCGCCCGCGCCCGTGCACGGCAAGACGTCCGAGATTCATCATGACGGCTCCACGCTGTTCGCCGGATTAGACTGTCCCTTTCAGGCCACGAGGTACCATTCGCTGACGGTGGACGCGTCCAGCCTGCCGTCCGGTTTCAGGACGACCGCCTGGACGGACGACGGTGTCATCATGGGACTCGAGCATCAATCACTGAGGTTGTACGGCGTGCAGTTCCATCCCGAGTCGATCATGACGCCGTGCGGGAAGGAGATCTTTCGGAATTTCCTGGAGACGCTCTGATATGATCCAAGAACTGCTGAAGAAAGTGCTGGCCAAGGGCGATCTGACACGGTCCGAGGCGCAGACAGCCATGAACCTGATCATGGACGGCAAGGCCACGTCGGCCCAGATTGCCGGTCTGCTGATCGGGCTGATGCAGAAAGGGGAGGCGACCGACGAGGTGGCCGGGTTTGTTGACGCCATGCGGGAGCACGCCGTAAAGATTGACATCGATGACCCGCACGCGGTTGACGGGTGCGGCACCGGCGGTGATGATTCGCAGACGTTTAACATTTCGACGGCCGCGGCGATCGTAACCTCGGCGGCGGGCGTCACGGTGGCCAAGCACGGCAACCGCTCGGTCAGTTCTCGCTGCGGCTCGGCGGACCTGCTGGAGGCAACCGGGGGCAACATCGATCCGGGCCCGGACAGGGTCGCGAAGGCGATCAATGAAGTCGGGTTCGGGTTTCTCTTTGCGCCGCGTTTTCACCCGGCCATGAAACACGCTGCGGCGACGCGCAGGGAACTCGGCATACGCACCGTGTTCAACGTTCTGGGACCGATGACCAACCCGGCCGGCGTCAAGAGACAGGTGATCGGGGTGTACGATCGTACGGTTATGCGCCTCATGATTGAGGTGATGAAAACCACGGGTTCGGAGCACGTTATCATGGCGCACTCGCGGGAGGGACACGACGAGTTCTCCATGTCCAGCCCCACCGACTACCTGGAGCTCAAGGACGGCCGCATAGCTGAGCACTCTGTGCAGCCGGAGGACCTCGGTCTCAAATCATACGCGCCGGGCTCAGTGGCGGGTGGTGGAAGCCAGACCAATCTCGAGATTCTCACGCGCGTGCTGAAGGGCGACGCGGGGCCGTACCGTGACGCGGTTCTGATTAACGCAGGCGCGATGATATACGTTGGCGGCGCAGCAGAGTCGATCCGGGATGGTCTTGCCGCCGCCGCCGGAGCCGTTGACACCGGTCGAGCCAGGGAAGTGCTTGAGCACTGGATTACTCACTCCAATAGTTAGCGCATGTCATCCCGGAATTCACATCTTGCCACCAAACCGCCGTCCGTCGAGCCACTCACCAGAGTACGGGCGAGCCTGGCCGAGTACGTTCGGCACGTCCGGATGTTCTCACGGAACGCGCGACTTTACCTGACCGGCTCCTTTCTGATGGCGATCAACTTTGCCGTCTTCCAATTGCTGTTCAATCTGTACTTGCGGGAGAACGGGTTTGCGGAAAGCGCCATCGGGCAGGTGCTCTCGGCGCGCGGTCTCGGAATGGTCCTCATTGCCGTCCCGGCCGCTCTGCTGCTGAGCCGCATCCGTCTCAAGCCGGTCCTGCTCCTGGCCGGCACTCTCTTTGCCTTCTTCAGCGCCGGTATGTGCGTGTTCCTCGACCTGTCGCACCTGCGGGGCCTGGCTCTCCTGGTGGGCATGGCCTTCTCGTTCTACCGCGTGGCCTCGGGTCCGTTCTACATGCGGAACTCTTCACGGCTCGAGCGGACGCACCTGTTTTCATTCTCGTTCGCCATGATGATCCTGGCGAACATGGTCGGCTCGGCCGGTTCGGGAAACCTGGTGACCCTGATGACGTCGTTGACCGGCGACCTGATACTGGGATATCGCTACACTCTTCTTCTGGGCATACTTGTCGGTCTGACGGCTCTCATCCCGTTTTCAATGATTAAGGCCGCGGCGCCGTCGGCAGAGGAAAACCGGATCACTCTCACCTTGTCCCAGCTCAAGCGGCGGGGGCGTTTTTATGTCAAGATCAGTTCGGCCAACCTGCTGATCGGTCTCGGGGCAGGCCTGATAATCCCCTTTCTGAATCTCTTTTTCAGAGACCGGTTCGACCTGCCGCCGGATCGGATCGGCTGGTATTTCTTTGCGGTCTCCTGCTCCATGTTTTTCGGGACTCTTTCGGGTCCGGTACTGGCCAAGCGACTCGGGCTTGTCCGCACGATCGTCATCACGCAACTGGCCTCCATCCCCTTCATGTTCGTGCTTGCCTACAGTTACGTGCTTCCGCTGGTCGTGGCGGCCTTTGTTCTGCGCGGCGGCCTGATGAATCTCGGCGTGCCCATCAGCACTAATTTCGGTATGGAAATGGCCGAAAAGAACGAACAGGGTCTCGTCAACGCCCTGCTGATGGTTTCCTGGACCGGCTCCTGGATGCTGTCGGCACTGATCGGCGGATTTGTCATCGAACGATTCGGATATACCGTGGCACTCAATGTTTCTATCGTGCTTTATGTGTTCTCCTCGCTCGTATACTGGGGCTTTTTCCGGAATGCTGAACGGAAACGCGAAGGCGCTCGCGGTTGGGTTATCCCGGAACGGAGTGAATTGTGACGTCGATTCTCCAGCAAATCGCGGCCGCAAAAAGGTCTGAGGTCGAGCAACTGAAAACGGACAGGCCGGTCGAGCAGTTGAAGGACAGTTTGCCGGAAGCGCCTGCCGGCAGGTTCCGACGGGCGTTATCCGGGAGCGCCGCTGTCAACATCATAGCGGAAATCAAGAAAGGATCGCCGTCAAAAGGTATTCTTCGCGAGGATTTCGATCCCGTGCGCCTGGCCCGGCTATACGGCGAAGGGGGAGCGGCAGCCCTGTCGGTTGTGGCCGACGAGAAGTATTTCTTCGGCAGCGCAAAGCACGTTGAACTGGTCAGGAACGAATCGTCCCTGCCGGTGCTGTATAAAGATTTCATTATCGATGCTTACCAGCTTTATTACTCGCGGGCCATGAGAGCCGATGCCGTGTTGCTGATTGCCGCGCTGCTTGCGCCCGGCCCGCTGAGCCACTTTCTGGGCCTCGCCCGGGAGCTTGGCCTGGACTGTCTGGTTGAGGTACACGGTGAGGATGAACTGAAGATCGCACTGGAGGCCGGTGCCGACCTGATCGGAGTAAACAACCGCAACCTCGAAGATTTCACCGTAAACCTGGCGACGTCGGAGCGTCTGGGCCGGCTCATCCCCGCGCACGTCACGCGGGTGAGCGAATCCGGTATTACGGCTCCCGGGGACATAGGCCGTCTGCGTGCGGTCGGGTACAACAATTTCCTGGTTGGCGAGGCGCTCGTTACGGCAGGCGACCCCGTCACCCTTCTTGGCTCGTTGAGAAGCGCATGAAACGCTTTCACGTCAAGGTATGCGGTATCACTCGTGCAAAGGATGCCGAGCGGGCGGCTCAACTCGGCGGGGATATGATCGGTTTTATCTTTTTCCGCCCGTCACCGCGGTATGTTACGCCCGCCCGTGCGCACGAAATATGCTCGTGCGCCTCGCCTGTGCTTGACCGCGTCGGTGTCTTTGTCGATGAGGATCTCGAAACCATTCTTCGGATTGCCCGAAGAGTCCGCTTGAATATCATCCAGCTGCACGGAAAGGAACCGGTGCGGGCCGTCACCCGTCTCCAGCGGGAAGGGTACCGGGTGATCAAGGCGTTCGGGATTGCGCATGCCCGCGACTACGAACGGCTTCGCGCCAGCCCGGCCGATTTGGTCATGCTCGACGCGGCGGCGGCGAACCTTCCGGGCGGCACCGGCCGCACGTTTGACTGGTCCGTGCGGCCCCGGCCGGCAATTCCGAACCTGGTGCTGGCGGGCGGAATTACGGCCCGGAACGTCGCCCGGGGAGTGAAGTTGTTTGATCCGACCGTGGTTGACGTCAACTCCGGGGTGGAGAGCGCCGCCGGGGTCAAATCGCCGAGGAAATTGAAAGAGTTTTTTGACGTCTGTAATCGCTTGCGTTATGGTGGATAGAAAGAAAAAACTACCGGATGCCGCAGGCAGGTTCGGCCCGTACGGAGGGCAGTACGTGCCGGAAACGGTCATGTACGCGCTGCATGAACTGGAACGCGCCTACCTGCGCTTCAAGCGGGACCGCGAGTTTCAGGCCGAACTGCGCGGGCATCTGAGCACTTTCGTCGGCCGCCCCACGCCGCTGTATTTCGCGGAACGCCTGACCCGTCACCTGAAGGGCCCGCGCGTGTATTTCAAGAGAGAGGACCTTGCCCACACGGGCGCCCACAAGATCAACAACACCGTCGGGCAGATCCTGCTGGCGCGCAGGATGAAAAAGAAACGGATTATCGCCGAAACCGGCGCCGGACAGCACGGGCTGGCCACCGTTACCGTGTGCGCTCGATTCGGCCTGCCCTGCGTCGTATACATGGGGACCGAGGACATGCAACGGCAGGCGCCCAACGTGGAGAAGATGCGCCTTCTGGGTGGGGACGTCGTCCCGGTCGACACGGGATCGCGTACTCTCAAGGATGCCACCAGCGAGGCCCTTCGGGACTGGGTTACGAACGTCCGGACCACCTTCTACATTATAGGCTCGGTGGTGGGTCCGCACCCGTACCCTATGATAGTGCGGGACTTTCAGTCAATCATCGGTAGGGAAACGAAACGGCAGGCGCGGAGGATTCTCGGCCGGCTGCCGGACTGCATTATAGCCTGCATCGGTGGTGGTTCCAACGCCGCCGGTATTTTTCACGACTTCCTGGTCGATCAATCGGTGAAACTGATCGGCGTGGAGGCGGCGGGGTGCGGGCTGAACTCCAGGCGGCATGCAGCCACCCTTGCCCGGGGCAGGCCCGGGGTTCTGCATGGGTCGTACAGTTACCTTATATATGACGCCGACGGCCAGGTGACGCTGCCTCATTCCGTGTCGGCCGGACTTGATT
Organism: Acidobacteriota bacterium; assembly: GCA_035529075.1. NCBI lineage: Bacteria > Pseudomonadati > Acidobacteriota > Acidobacteriota bacterium. The sequence continues at coordinate 419,896 of DATKXK010000010.1, forward strand.
ATCCCGGGGTCGGGCCGGAGCATGCTTTCTTGAAGGACTCCGGCCGGGTCACGTATGCGTCAGCCGGCGACCGGGAAGCCCTGGCGGCGTTCAAGCTGGTATCAAGGCTGGAAGGCATTATCCCGGCCCTGGAGACGGCGCACGCCCTGGCCTACCTGATCAGGAATCGGAAGCGATTCGGCCGCAGGCAGAATGTCGTCATCTGTCTGTCCGGCCGCGGCGACAAGGATATGCCAATCCTTGCCCGGCTCGGGGAGCTTGACCCGTGAATCGAATCCGCACGCTCCTTTCTACTCAGCGAGAGCATAAACTGCTCGTGCCGTTCTTCACCGCCGGCTACCCCGATCTGAATACCGTCGTCCGACTGGCGGAGATATCGGCGGACTGCGGAGCTGATATCGTCGAGCTGGGCGTGCCGTTCTCGGACCCGCTCGCCGACGGCCCGGACATCCAGTACTCTTCCAGTCTGGCCCTGCGCAGGGGTGTCAACCTTGCCCGGATATTCCGGGTGGCCGAGAAGATCAGGAGACGGTCGGATATTCCGCTGGTTCTGATGGGATATTACAATCCCATACACGCATACGGCCCGGCACGGTTTGTCCGCGATGCGGTTGACGCCGGGATTGACGGTTATATCGTGGCGGATCTGCCGGTGGAAGAAGCCTCCCTGCTGAAAGGCCATGCCGACCGGTGGCTGCTGTCCTCGATCTTTCTCGTGGCCCCGACCTCCTCACCCGAACGAGTGCGCATGATCGACGCCGCCTGCACGGACATCGTCTACGCCGTGACCGTAACAGGCGTAACCGGAGCAGGCAGGAAGTTCGACGCCTCTACCGACCGGTATCTTAAGAACCTCAGGCGGCTTGTCACTCATCCGTTTGTTGCCGGATTCGGTGTCTCTTCGCCGAAAGATGCTCGGCGCATGACCCGGTATGCCGATGGCGTCGTTATCGGGTCGGTTCTCACCCGGTTGATGCGGACGGCACGTACTCGGGCCGCCGGTGTCAGCGAAATTCGACGTTTCCTCGGCCGCGTGAGGCGAGCAATTCCTTGAGCAGGAAAGAGATTGCGCGTTTCGCCGGTAACGGCACCGCCGATCAACATTATAATTGCCAACCTCGTTGCGTTGACCGATATTACCCTCTGTTTTCTCCTGACCCGACGATACACGTGCATGAGCAGGGATAAATACAAAGATCAGTTTGACCGCTTTGCGGCCTCGGCCTTCAGGAACGTCTATGCCGACGTCTACAAGGAGACCGGTGACAGTGACATATTCAGTGCCGAGGCAATCCATGCATTGCTTGAGAAGCCGAAGGACCCGAAAATGGGCAGGTTCTCCTTTCCCGTATTCAGGTTCGCATCCCTGCTGAAAGATCGCCCCGCCGAGATGTCGACGAAAGTGGCTGCTGAGGCCAACCGGCTGCTGGAAGCCTCGGGGGAACCGAAGCTCGTGTTGTTCAAGGGGGTGGGGGGTTTTCTTAATGCTGAGGTTGATTTCGAGACCCTGGCGGAAGGCACGACAACGACGGTTGTCTCCCGGGTCGAATCCTATGGGTCCTCGACTGTCGGCCGTGACAGGACGGTGCTTGTTGAGTACTCCTCGCCCAACATCGCCAAGCCTTTCGGGGTGGGCCATCTGAGGACGACCGTGATCGGCAATTCCCTCAGGCGGATATTCAAGGCGCTGGGTTACAACGTGGTAGGGATAAACTATCCCGGCGACTGGGGCACGCAGTTCGGCAAGATGATTGTCGCGTACACCAGGTGGGGAACGGAGTCAACGCTGACGGGCAACGCGGTCGCCAACCTGCTGGATTTGTACGTGCGCTTTCACCGGGAGGTTGAGCAGGATCCCTCGCTTGACGAAGAGGCGCGACGGGCGTTCAGGAGGCTCGAGGACGGCGAGCCCGAGGCGGTGCGCCTGTGGGAACGGCTGAGGGAAATCTCTCACGCCGAGTTTGACCGCGTCTATGACCTGCTCGGAATAGAGTTCGATCTCGTCATCGGCGAGTCATTCTTCAACGACAAGATGAAGGGCGTGATCGAGCGGCTTCAGGCCGACGGCCTGACCAGGATTTCCGAGGGCGCCCTGATTGTCGACATTGACGATCCCCATCTGCCGCCCGCGCTGCTTCGCAAGGCGGACGGCGCCACTCTGTACATTACGCGGGACCTCGCCGGGATGATCTACCGCTGGGAGACTTACCGGTTCGACCAGTCCCTCTACGTGGTGGGCGCCTCGCAGGCGGACCATTTCAAGCAGTGCCTGTCGGTCATTGAATCCATGGAAAAGGCCGAGCGGCTTCCTGTGGAAAACCGCATGACGGGGAAGATAAAGCACGTGGGGTTCGGCTGGGTGCGGTTTGAGAAAAAGTCGATGTCCACCCGGCGGGGCAACATCATCTTTCTCGAAGACGTCATCGACAAGGCCGTGACCCTTGCCCGGGATATCATCATGGAAAAGAACGCCGGCCTGGAGAGGATAGACGAGACGGCTCATATGATCGGAACCGGAGCCGTGATTTTCTCGCAGCTCTCCGTCCGGCGGCAGAAGGACGTCAACTTCGTCTGGGAAGAGGTGCTCAACTTCGACGGTGAGACCGGCCCCTACCTGCAGTACACGCACGCTCGGCTGTGCTCCCTGCTGCGCAACTACGAGGGTGACATTACACCGGATATAGACTATCATCTGCTTCAGCGGGAGGAAGAGACCCGGGTGATCGAGCACCTGGCCGATTTTCCCGAGGCCGTCACAGATGCGGCTGAAGACTACGAACCGTATTACGTTGTCAGCTATCTGCTGAGACTGGCCGGAGCGTTTAACAGGATGTACCAGCGCAAGACGGACACCGGTCGCATCGATAAGATCATTTCGGATGACGCGGCGCTGTCGGCCGCCCGAATTGCGCTGGTCAAGGCGGTGCAAACAGTGCTCAAGGAAGGGCTGTACCTGCTGGGAATGCAGGCACCGGATCAGATGTAGGCGGCGACGTTCGCGCCGTGACAGAGGGTAACCTGTCGGGAGTGATACATGCTTGTCGTGATGGAGACCGCGGCCACCCCGGAGATGGTGGCAAAGGTATGTGAAGAGATTGAACGGCTGGGGCTGAGCGCGCACCCCATGCCGGGAGCGCAACGTACGGCGGTAGGCGTCACCGGCAACAAGGCGCGCGTCGACTCCGACAGTATTCTGACGCTTGAGGGCGTCCGTGAGATTATCCACGTTACCGCGCCGTACAAGCTGGTCAGCCGCGAATTCCACTCGGAGAATACGGTCGTTGACGTGGGCGGAGTAAAAATCGGCGGCCGGGATTTCGTCGTGATGGCGGGCCCCTGTTCCGTGGAAAGCCGTGAGCAGACCCTGGCGATTGCGGAAAAAGTAGCCGCGAGCGGGAGCAAGGTCCTTCGAGGCGGTGCCTTCAAACCGCGAACCTCACCGTACAGCTTCCAGGGGCTGGGACGGCGGGGGCTGGAGATCCTGGCCGAGGCTCGTGAGCGATTCGGTCTGCTCATCGTGACGGAGGCGATCGACACTGAAACCATCGATATGGTGGCCGCCTATGCCGACATCATCCAGATCGGCGCTCGTAACATGCAGAACTACTCGCTTCTGCGTAAGGCGGGAGGACTGGACAAGCCGGTGCTGCTGAAACGGGGGATGTCGGCGACGCTGGAGGAGTTGCTTATGGCCGCGGAGTACGTTATGGCCGAAGGGAACCACCGGGTGATTCTCTGTGAGCGCGGCGTGCGTACCTTTGCCGATCACACCCGCAACACTCTCGATCTTTCCGCCGTGCCGTTCGTCAAGCGTATGTCGCATCTTCCCATCATCACCGATCCCAGCCACGGGACGGGAAGAAAGGACAAGGTGCTGCCGCTGTCGCGAGCCTCTATCGCCGTCGGCGCCGACGGCCTGTTGATCGAGGTGCACCACGAGCCTGAGAAGGCGCTGTCCGACGGACCCCAGTCCATTACTCCGGCCCACTTCGAGCGGTTGATGAAAGAGATGCGAACCCTGGCCGGTGTCCTTGGCAGGACGGTGCCATGAGACGCCGGATCCTCCCGGCGAAGAAGATCGGCGGACGCCTGCAGGTGCCGGGGGACAAGTCGATCGCGCACCGGGCGGCGATGCTGTCGCTTCTGTCGGCAGGACCCATTACCGTCAGGAACTTCCCGGACGGTGCCGACTGCCGGACGTCCCTGAGGGCCGTCGAGAAGTTCGGCGTGCGCGTTGAGTGCAAAGACGGCGATCTCGTGCTCGAGCCGCCGGCCCGGCTCTCCATCGAACCCGAAACCATCATAGACTGCGGAAACTCAGGCACTACGGCCCGCCTGCTGGCGGGAATCGTTGCCGGCACCGACCTCACGGTGATTCTGTCCGGGGACGAATCCCTTTCGGCGCGACCCATGAAGCGAATTGTTGATCCGCTGACTGCTATGGGTGCGGACATGGTCGACAGCGAGGGACATCTGCCGCTGAAAATACGCGGCTCCCGGCTCCTGCCCTTTGAGTACCACATGCCGGTGGCGTCGGCGCAGGTCAAATCCGCGCTTCTTCTGGCCGGGCTGGCGTCGGGCTGTTCCGTGACCGTGCGGGAGTCGGTTATTACGCGCAATCACACCGAGATCATGCTGCGGGAGATCGGCCGGGGCGTCAGCGTGCGGGAGATCAGGCCGGTTCTCGAAGAGGACCCCCGAGACCCTCGCAGGCGCCGTACCTCGATGCCTGAGGACTTCAAACGTGAAATCGCGGTCAGTGCTGAGGCGTGCGTGGACGGCGGGCACGTGGACATTCCGGGTGACGTATCGACGGCGGCCTTCCTGTTTGCCGCCGCCGCAATTTCCGGCGGCACGGTCACGGTGGAGAACGTGGGCCTGAATCCAACGCGCACCGCCTTTCTGACGTACCTCAAGACCACCGGGTGCCGGGTGGAGACCGAAGAGCGCACGGTCGTCTCGGGCGAAGCGCGGGGGACCGTGACGGTTACGGGCGGAGAACTCGGGGCTCGAAAGATCTCGGGCGAGACGACGGTGGGACTCATTGACGAAATACCCATCGTGGCCGTCATGGCGGCACGCGCCCGGGGCACGACCGTCGTGCGGGATGCCGCTGAACTGCGATTCAAAGAGTCGGACCGTCTTGCCGCCGTGGCCGAGAACCTGGCGGCTATGGGCGTCAAGTGCGGCCTCCTTGGTGACGGCCTCGTCATCGAAGGAAGCGACGAACTCAGCGGTGCCGACCTCAAGAGCTTTGGTGATCATCGTATCACGATGGCCTTCTCCATCGCCGCCTTGTTCGGGGTCGGCCCGTCCACGATTGATGATGATTCCCCGGTCAGTATTTCCTGCCCGGGCTTCTATAACCTGGTAGATTCGATAGTACAGTGACCAGAGAGCATCATTTTGCGCTGATCGGGCACAACGTTTCTTATTCGAAATCTCCCGATATTTTCCAGGCCGCGCTCGATCTGGCCGGTCTGGACGGCCGTTTCGAGATTTGCGAAGTACTTTCTGAAGAATTGAACGACCGGCTGAGACAACTGGCGCTTGATGGTGTGTCAGGCTTCTGTGTGACTATTCCCCACAAGCGGGCAATTATCGATTTTCTGGATGACATCGATCCGGTCGCCCAGGTTCTCGACGCGGTGAATTCCGTATACGCCGATGAGGGCAGGTTGTTCGGGTACAACACGGACAGTTACGGGTTCGGCCTGTCCCTCAAGCCGTTTGCGGAGAGCCTCAAGTGCGGGCATGCCCTGATCCTCGGTTGTGGGGGAGGCGCACGGGCCGTGATCCATTCTCTCAACGTCAATTTCGAAGTCAGGCGGTTTACAATCTTCGGGCGGACGCCGGAGAAATTGCGTGAGATAAAGGCGTCACTGGAAGGCCGTCTTGAGCGTATCGACATCAGCACGGCACCGTTGAGCTCCGTGGGTGCCGCGAGAGAACGGACGTTTGATCTCATCGTTAACTGCACCCCGCTCGGGGGGTGGAATTATCCCGACGAAAACCCGCTGGGGCCGAATTTCGATTTCTCTCGCACCAAAATCTACTATGATCTCAACTATAACCGCGATAACCGGCTGGTCGGCTCAGCCCGCGATGCCGGTGTGGTCGGTATTGACGGATCACTGATGCTTGTGGGACAGGCCGTGCGGTCATTTGACATCTGGACCGGGCATTCGATCCCGGTGCAGCAGGTTTACGAGGCGGTCTTCGGCTGAAGACCGGAGTTGAAGGACCGTCGCGGATGCGGTTACTGTAGGCCTATGATTGACCGGAGCATTTTCCTGATCGGTTTTTCCGGGTCGGGCAAATCGACCATCGGGCTGAGGCTGGCGCAACGTCTGAAAGTCCCGTACTATGATACCGATGCCATGATCGAGCGCATGGAAGATTGCAGCATCGTTGAGACATTCCGCCGGTCAGGGGAGCGGCGTTTTCGCTCTCTCGAAACCGATGTAATAGCGCGACTGTGCCGGGGCGTTGATCCGCACGGCGTGGTGGCGTTGGGTGGAGGAGCGTTTCAGGACAAGAGAAACCGGGAACGGCTGCTGCAAAACGGTCTGACGGTGTATCTCAGTTGTTCGGCCCGGGAGATCGACCGACGCCTTCGCAGGATGCAGGATCGCCCTCTCATGAATGTCCGTCCCGGGCCCGGCGAAACGGTTCGTCAGGCCCGTCTGAGAAAAATACGAACGCTGTTGAAACAACGCGTACCGAATTATCGCAAGGCCCACGTGCGGTGTTCCACGACCGATGCCCCCGTGGGCCGGGTCGTCCAGAAACTATATCGCAAAATCCGGAGACATCATGGCCCTCGTAAGAGTGAAACTTCAGGGTCGTAGTTACCCGATCGAAATCGGGACGGCAAACGCCGCCGCGCTGAGCCGGCAGGTGGCACGGCATCTCGAGAGTGACCGTTTGTTTGCTTTTTACGACGCCCAGTTTTACGTCCTGCACGGACCCCGTTTGCGGGCGCAGTTGCCGGTATCGCCCGGACGACTCGCGGAGATGGTCATTCCCGGCGGTGAGGCGTCCAAGTCTCGCGCCGTGCTGGGGCGAATTTACGACTTTCTCCTGGACCAGGGTGTCTCGCGCTCGGATGTGATCCTGGCCTGCGGCGGCGGCGTGACCACGGATCTGATCGGTTACGCGGCCGCGACAACCCTGCGCGGCGTGCGGTGGGCGGCCGTGCCGACTACGCTGCTCGGCATGGTGGATGCCGCCATCGGCGGAAAGACCGGTATCAATCACTCCCGGGGAAAGAACCTCATCGGCGCCTTCTGGCAGCCGGTTTTCGTGCACTGTGACGTGGCCTACCTGCAAACTCTGGCCCCCCGTCACATGGTGGCCGGGATCGGAGAGGTGATCAAGTACGCAGGGTTGATTGGCCGCCCCATGGTCGGAAAGCTCAAGCCGTATCTTTCCCGGGCGGAGCTGTACCGGGAAAAAGACCTGGCATCGCTGGTGCGGCTGGCCGCACGGTACAAAGCCGACATGGTAAGTCGCGATGAACGCGAGACGGGTGCGCGCGCGGTACTCAATTTTGGACATACGTTCGGGCACGGCATTGAACGGGCAGTCGGTTTCGGCCGGCTCCTGCACGGCGAGGCCGTCATCCTGGGCATTCTGGCCGCACTCGAGCTGGGAGAGCTGTATCAGCTGCCCGTAACCGACGGAGTGCGTGAGTACCGAAAGATAGTCGAAAGCGCCGTCGGGCTCGTGCGGAAGCTGCACATCTCTGCCGATACTATCATGAATGGCATGAAACTGGACAAGAAGCGCCGTGGCGGCAAGTTCAGATTTGTCTTGCTTGCCCGTCCCGGTCGCCCCATTATTGCGTCGGATGTCAATTATCGACTGATCACCAAGGCAGTGAAGCGGATGCTTGCCTTCTACGAGAGCCAGGGAGGGAGAAATGCCCACCATCCTAGTCGTTAACGGCCCGAATCTGAATCTCCTGGGCCGGCGCGAAACCGAGGTGTATGGTACCGGGAGCCTGGCGGACCTCGAGAAGGATCTGAGCGTCCTCGCGCAGTCCTTAAAGGTTGACCTCAAGTTCTTTCAATCGAACTCAGAGGGAGCCATCATTGACTTCATCCAGGCCGAGGGGTACGATGCCGAGGGCCTGATTATCAATCCCGGCGCTCTGACTCATTACAGCCTGGCCGTTCGAGATGTCGTGGCCTCGGTGGCAGTACCCACCATCGAGGTGCATCTGTCGAACATCCACAGCAGGGAATCATTCCGCCACCAGTCGGTCGTGGCCGCGGTCTGCGTGGGCCAGATATCCGGCCTGGGGTTCAGGGGTTACCGCGCTGCTTTGCACTACCTTGCCGAATCAGCAGGGGAGGAGTAGCATGCGACTGCAGCTTGTTCTGGTGTTGTTTCTCCTGGCCACTCTGGCGTCCGCGCCGGTATGCCGGGAACCGGAGCCGAGTGCGAAGGACATCACCCTGACCCTGGACTCCCTCGAGAGCAAGTTCGTCCGGCTGAACTTCCGTCTCGCACAGGAGAACTGGCTTTTGTTGACCACGGGGCAGGCGGACTCACTGGAATTTTATCGCGGGCTGTACGACTGGGTGGTCGGCGACGAGAGCGCCTTTGACCGGCTGCGGGCCGGCGTGAAGCAGGCGCAGAATGAAACCGACCAGAGACGCCTGGCCTTGCTATATCCGATGTTCCTGAGATCTCATGTCGAGCAGAGCCGACAGGTTCGGGCTGCCCGGGATTCCCTCGTAGACCTGATGAGCAGCTATGCCCCGATGATGGACGGTGAAGCGCGGACTCCCGCGTCACTTGCCGGCACGCTCCGTTATGATGCGGAGCGGGCCGACAGAGAGAAAGCGTATCGGGCGTTGCACTCGGTGGGGGACGAGGCTGGCGCTTTGCTGTCCAGGCTCTTCCGGCTGAGGAACCAGCAGGCTCGCGGGCTGGGCTACAACAATTTCTTCGGCATGATACTCAGCGCAACGGAGTTGACGCTCGACGGCTATGTTGCCCTGCTGGAGACTCTTGATTCCGCGACGGTGGAGGAGTACGCCGGCCTGACTGACCAGGTGCGGCGAAGTCTGTCGTCTATAGAGATTGAGATCTGGGATGTGCCGTATGCCTACAGTTCGGTTTTTCGCGAGGTCGATCGGTATTTTCCTGTCGATTCGCAGTTGAATTACATCCACCGGGGATTTCAGGATATCGGTTTCTTTCTCAACAAGTTGCCCATCTATTTTGACACGAAGACCCTGGAGGGTGAAATCCCGTCGGCCGTGGCGCTCACCATCAAAGCTCCGTTTGACCAGCGTGTGGCCTACACTCCGTCAGGCGGCCTGGCGGCGTGCCGCATGACGGCTGAACAGATCGGGAAAGCACTTCGCACGGCGTTTATAAATGAGCCGCGTGCGCTGTACTCATCGATCTGTGACGAGATCTGGACCGGCGCAATGGCTCGCGTTTTCGCCGATATCTTTGGCCAGGATCAATGGCTGGGCCGGTATGCCTCGGTCCCCGGCGAGCTTATCGCCCGCTACCGCCGGGCGCGGCACCAGCAGGACCTGGTGGAGCTTCGGCTTACCCTGCTGCAGTTGTCGTTTGAATACGAGGCGTATCAGAATCCCAATCGCGATCTCAATCGCCTCTATTGGGACCTGTTTGAGAAATATATGCTTTTGCCCCGACACGACGACATGAGACCGTGGGCGGCGACAATCGAATATGTAACCCGACCGGCACAGTCTCATCACGATCTGCTCGCCGATATGATTTCGGCTCAGACACTGGCCTACATCGAAAAATATCAGGGTTCCGTCGTCGCCAACCCGGAAACCAAGGCCTTTCTGGTTCAGAACTACTTTCGCTTCGGCAGTCGCTTTCCGTGGAACGATCTCCTCCAGCGTGGCACCGGGGAGCCGTTGCAGCCGCGCTATCTACTTGAACGCCTGGGCATCTGAGCCGGCCGCCGTGCGGGCAAGGTCCGCCTCGTAGCGCCATCGCCCTTGCGGGTGTGACTCCGGCGTCGTACCTTTCGGTTCGCCAACGCAGCAGGCGCGACCGGAGGTCAACCCTTCGCCCGCATGACAAACACGAACAACATCGTCTCCGGCTCCATCATCGGGACGGTCGTGTCGCTCGCCGTTCCGGTCGTGCTCGGCATGTTCCTGGAGTTTGCTCTTTCGGTAACGGACTTCTACTGGGTCGGCCGGCTGGGTCCCGTGGCCCAGGACGCGGTGACGTCGTCCATGGTGGTCATTTGGACCGTTTTTGCCACCAGTTCGATCATAAGCATCGGGATCACGGCGCTCGTATCGCGACACGTTGGTGCGGGCGACCTTGACCGGGCCAGCTTCTATACCCGCCAGGGGCTGATACTGGCCGCCCTGATCTACGGAGCCGTGACGGTGGTCGGCTACTACTGTACTCCTTTTGTCCTGGCCTTCATGGAGACCGGTGAGCAAACGTTCATCATGGCCGTTCCCTACCTGCGGATTTTCTTTCTTTCAACTCTCTTTCTGGGCTTCGCCCAGACTTCCTACGCGACTTTTCGCGCTGCCGGGGACACGATAACTCCGACCGTGGTGGGGTGTATCGCCGTGGCGCTCAACATGGTGCTTGACCCGTTGCTGATTTTCGGCCTGGGGCCGCTGCCGGCTCTGGGGGTCCCGGGGGCGAGTCTGGCTACGGCCATTTCGATGGCCTGCGCCGCCTCTCTGATTCTCTGGCGGCTGTTCGGTGGCAAGTCCGGCTTCAGAGTTGACGGCATCCTGCGAACCAGTCCGCATCCGGCCAGCCTTTTCAAGATCGCCCGGATCGGCCTGCCGATTGCCAGTCAGCACATCGTCTTCGGGATGGTGTACTGGTTTCTCATTCGAGTGGTGCATCGGTTCGGCGAACACGCCGGAGCGGCCATGGGCATCGGCAACAGGATGGAGTCGCTTTCTTATCTTACCTGCTACGGTCTCTCGGTGGCGGCCTCGACCATGGTTGGGCAGAATCTGGGGGCGAAAAATCCGGACCGGGCGGCCCGGTGCGCCTGGGGCGCCAGCGGGCTGGCCCTCGGCATTACGCTTATTATTACGATCGTGTTCGTGACGCTTCCACGGTCAATTGCGGCCGTCTTTACGGATGATCCCGAAGTGCTCAAAATCGCCGCGGACTACCTGATCATTCTCGGTATCTCACAGTCGGCCATGGCGATTGAGATAGTCCTGGAAGGGGCGTTCAGCGGCGCCGGCGATACGATCCCGCCGATGGTTGTGATGGTCCCCGGCGCCGTGGCCCGCATCCCGCTGGCATACTATCTGGCGTTCAATCTGGGCTGGGGGATAAACGGAGTCTGGTGGACGTTGACGATCACCAGCGTCGTGAAGGCCCTGGTATTTGCCTACTGGTTCAAGCTCGGCAGGTGGAAGGGCAAGAAGATTTGATAATGGTTGACGGTCAGAGCGGACTGCCCTTAATTGCCTTCCGATGAAGCCGATCGGCCTTTCAATCCTGCTGCACGAACAGGAACACGCACCACCCGCGGGACATCCCGAGAACTGTGATCGGCTGCGGCCGGTCGTGGAAGCGTTGTGGGGGCAAACGGACTTCGTGATCCCGGAGTCTGTGCCAGCCGGCCTGGAACCGGTGCTGAGAGTTCACAGTCGGCAGTTGATTGACAGCTTGCTTGCCCTGGAGGAGCAGGGCGGCGGAATGGTGGGACTGGAGACGTACGTCACCGGCACGTCGGTACAGGCGGCGCTGGCCGTGGTGGGTGCGGTGCTTCATGCCGTCGACCGGGCGTTCGGTGACGGCCCGGCGGTGTCGTTCATTCTGGGGCGGCCGCCCGGCCACCATACGGAGACTCGGCGCGCCATGGGCTTTTGTCTGATAAACAACGTCGCCGTCGCCGCCCGGTACGCGCTTGACAACCATCCCGCGCAGCGCGTCGCGATAGTCGATTTCGACGTCCATCACGGCAACGGAACGCAGGAGATATTCTACGAACGCGACGACGTTCTGTATGTGTCGACCCACCAGTATCCATTCTATCCGGGCACGGGCGCAGTAACCGAGCGTGGCAACGGTGCCGGCAAAGGCTATACGCTCAATTTCCCGCTTCCGGCCGGTACCGGCGATGAGGTCGTAGTCGAACTCTTCAATGGTGAGATAGCCTCGGCGCTGCGGGAATTCCGGCCGCACCTGCTTCTGATCTCGGCGGGGTTTGACGGCCACGCGCTCGATCCGCTCGGCGGTCTTCAGTTGACCGGCAAGGCATATTACAGCATAGCTTCAACGCTTGCGGATATTGCCTTAGAGTTATGTGACGGTCGCTTGGTAGCGGTGCTCGAGGGAGGCTATGACGCCCGCGGGAATCTTGATTCAATCGGCGGATTTCTCAGGGGACTGGAGGAAGCATGAGCAGAAAGTACGTCAGGTACAGCGATCCGACGACGCCGGGTGTCTGTTACGGTGTGCTCGAAGACGACCGCGTAACACCTTTGGCCCGGGCGCCGTGGTTCGGCCTGGAACCTCTGGGCGAGAGTGTGCCGCTCGCATCCGTCTCCCTCGAGGCGCCCGTGGAGCCGTCGAAAATCGTCTGCGTCGGGCTCAACTATCAGGCACACGTGACGGCCTCCCGGTCGGCCGTCGAGGCCCCGGAATATCCGTTGATCTTTCTCAAGCCGCCGTCGGCCGTTATCGGTCCCGGCCGGGACATCGTGCATCCCCCGCAGTCGCAGCGCGTCGATTACGAGGCCGAGCTCGGGGTGGTGATAGGACGGCGAAGCACCAACGTTGCCGCCGGGGACGCGGCTCGGCACATATTCGGATTCACCTGCGTAAACGACGTTACCGCCCGTGATTTGCAGAAAAAGGACGGCCAGTGGTCCCGGGCCAAGGGCTTTGATACCTTTTGTCCGGTGGGACCGTGGATTGTCACCGATCTTGACTGCCGCGACGTTCTGGTGGAAGGAATTCATAACGGCGAGGTGAAGCAGTCGGGCCGCACGAGCCTGATGATCTTCGACGTGCCGTTTCTGGTCAGTTACATCTCGTCCGTCATGACCCTGATGCCGGGTGATCTGATCTCGACCGGCACGCCGGCGGGCATCGCGCCCATGAAACGGGGGGACGCGATTATCGTCCGAATAGAGGGGATAGGTTCGCTTGAGAATCGCATGGCTTAGGTATCTGGCCCTGATTGCCGCGACGGCGGGCCCGGTGTCAGGGTTTGACCGTGTGGAACTCGACGTAACGGTCAACGACAGCGCCAGGACGATTTCCGGCCGTGTCAGCGTCGACTTTGAGCCGCGACCTGTGGAACTGACAGAACTCCGTTTTCGCCTGTACGCCAACGTCTACCGTAATAAACGTGATTCGAGCGACAGCGGGACCGAGGTCGACTCGGTTCTTATCGACGGACGCGACGTCACGAGCAGGGTCACCCTTGACGGGACGGACTTTCTCGTGACTCTGCCGGGACCTGTGGGGCCCGGTGTGCCGGTTAGTGCCGATATCCGTTTCGTCACGCACGTTCCGGAAGATCCCGGACGGCTCGGGTACAATCGTGACCAGTTCACCCTGGCGGGCTGGTTTCCGATGCCGGCCCCCTGGGCCGACACCGGCTGGGTTCGCATCGAGTACGGAGAGAACTCGGAACCCGCAGCCGACCTCTGCGATATGGACGCAACGATCCGCTTGGCCGACACCCTGCAACTGATCGCCCCCGGAATCGTGTCAGTCGAGCATGGGGCAGACACCCAGGTGGTCAGAATATCGCTCCATCCGGCGCAGGACGTGCCCGTCGTTATCGCAACCGGATATGAGGCGGACGAGACAGTCTGCGGGGGAACCACCCTGAAGATATTATTCCGACCGGAGCATGCTTATGTGCTGGACACCGTGCGCGAGACCGCGTGCCGGACTCTTGCATACATGAGTGAGAACATCCTGCCCTACCCGTTTGACGAGTTCGTAGTCGTCGTGGGCGGCTACGGAATCGGCGGCGGTGTAGAGCTGCCACGGATGATCCTGCTTGGAAAACCGGGAGCGGGCTTGTTCACCCGATTTTATCCCGCCATGGTAATCCACGAGGTGGTGCATCAGTGGTTCTACGGAATGCTTGCCTCAGATCAGGCCAACGAACCGTGGCTGGATGAATCGGTGGCGGAATTCTTCACCGTGAAAATAAACCGGCTGATGACGCACGGCCGCGGCGACCTCTTTTCGCAGTTCGGGTTCAGCGCGGGTTTCGAATCGAGTCACCGCACGACGAGCTACCCGGTGCAGGATTTGGTGCCGATTGACAGACCGGCCGATGCTTACGGCCGGGGCGAGTACTTTGCGGCCGTATACAGCAAAGGGGCGCTGGTGATGATGACTCTCACCCGCCTGATGGGTGCCGAACAAGAAAGACAGTTCTGGCAGGAGTACGCCGGGCGCTTTCAGTTTACGCGGCCGACGCGCGCCGATTTCGTCAGCCTTGCAACCGAATACATGCCGACCGGGGATACGGCCGATGTCGCGGCGCTTATTTCGACAATCGCACCTCTCGATTTCGCCATCCGGTCGGTCAGTGTCACACGTGACGAGACGGCGGCGGACTCGACGGCCGACTCAGCCCGGCCGGAGCCGCAGTACCGGATCACGGTCGAGTACACCGCCCGCCATCCGCTCGGTTTTCCCGTTGACCTTCGGCTCGAGTACCAGGACGGGACCGTACAGGATACGACAGTCACTCCGACCCCGGGGCGGCACCGCCTTGTATTTCACCACTCGAACGGCCCGGCGTGCGTGACGATCGACCCTGAGTATACGTACGCCATAGACCGTAACCTGCTGAACAATTCGATTCAGTTCGCCGGTCCCAGGGGTGTCGGCCCGCGACTGTTTTCCGGAGTGCTGTTCCTTGTGGAGTCTCTCTTCAGCCTGCTGTGGGGGTTTTGATGGCACGCCTGGTCAGCAGAGGCATTGACAACTGCCGAAAGAACTTCGCCATCTGGTACCTGCTGTACTTCGGAAAGCTCATCCTGGCGGCGGCGTTTTCCATCCCCCTTTTGACGATCATCAATATGACCGTGGAGAATTCCCGGTACGCCGGCGCTCTGCTTGGTGACTGGTCGCTTGACGTGATCAACGAACTGGGCCGCGCCCGTGAGAACGTGTTCACTTCGTTCCTTATCGTGCTGATGTTCTACTCCGTAATCGTGTTCCTTTTCAAACAGTTTCTGAACGGGGGGATCTATTCCAGTCTTCTGGCCCGACGGAAGCTGGACCGCCGCGACTTCTTCGGTCAGAGTGCCGGCCTGTTCGTCGGCAATCTCAAGGTATCCGCGCTTATGGCGCTGGTGTACGTGTTGCTCCTGGCCGTGGCGCTGGCGGCGGGATCGTTCGTGCCCGAGAAACCGTTTCAGGGATTTGGCGCTGTGGCTCTGTATTCGACATTTCTCCGTGTTGCACTGCTCTATCCCTTTCTGATAGCCGGTACGATACTGTCGGACGTGCTGCGGTTTCGGCTGGCGGCGCACCCGGCCGAGGCCTTTCGCTATACGCTGCGGGCCGCCCTGGATACGTATCGCTCGCGGTTTGTACAATTGAATGGAGTATACTACGTGTACTTTCTGCCGTTTGTGGCCGTCTGGTTGCTGGCCGAATGGCTGGCGGTGCAGGTAACGAGCGGGATGGGCAATATGCTCGGTGTGTTGCTGGAGCTGATCCTGTTCCAGGTGTGCGCGTTCCTGCGCACGGGACAGTCCGTGCTCGGAAGTGCCACCATCGCCTGCGTCGTGCAGGCCGATCAGGACGGCTTCACTCCCGGGCAGGGCGAGGTAACGTCAAGTGACTGAACGGTTGTACTATCACGATCCGTCCCTGGTGGAGTTCACGGCCGTAATCGTGGCCGCGGGCAGGACGGACAAGGGGTACTACACGCAGCTCGATCGCTCCGCTTTTTATCCCACCTCGGGTGGGCAGGCCCATGATACGGGAACCATCAACGGAGTCGAGATCTCAGAAGTGATCGAGACCGACGACGGTGAGATCCGGCACCTGTCCGGCGAGGCGACGGGCAAGGCGGGTGACACGGCCAGTTGCACGATAGACCGCGAGCGCCGATGGCGGCATCGGCAGATGCACACGGCCCAGCATATTCTCAGCCAGGCGTTCATCAGGTTGTACGACGCCGAGACCGTCTCCGTGCATCTGGGGCAGGAGTACGGCGCCGTGGAACTGAAGACGAAGGAACTCAGCGAAGAACAGATCGACAGGGCCGAGGAGTTTGCCAACGACGTGATTCGCGACAACCTGCCGGTCGAAGTCGTCTTCGCCGAGGGTGAGGAATTGGCGGCTCTGCCGTTGCGAAAGATCCCGGAGCGGCCGGGCAGGCTGCGCGTTATCAAGGTCGGCGGCTTTGACTGCTCGGCGTGCGGGGGTACGCACTGCACAAGCGCCGCGGAGGTGGGCCTGCTGAAAATCACCGGCCGGGAGAAGCTTCGCGGCAACCTGCTGGTCAAATTCCTTTCAGGACGCCAGGCCCTCGAAGACTACCGGCGGCGATTCGCCGTCACGGACCGCCTGTCCCAGGCGCTGACGTGCCACCTCGCCGACCTCTCCGACAACGTTGAGAAACTCAGGACCGAACACAAGGCGCTTCGCCGGCAGGTGGCGCAATTGCAGAAAGAATTGCTGCCGGCCCGGGCTGAGCAGCTTGCCGCCGCCGCCCGCCCGGTCAAAAATACGTCCCTGGTCGTGCAGGATGTGTCCGATATCGACGCCTCGGTGGTCGCCGCACTGGCTGCACAGGTATGCGAGCGAATCGAGGGTGTGGCCGTGCTGTTGGCCGCTGACCGCCTTGTCTTGGCCACCAGCCCGGCTACCGGTATTCACGCCGGTGAAATAATCAAGAAGTTCGTCGCCCGGGCAGGTCTTAAAGGCGGCGGCTCGGACCGTCTGGCGCAGGTCGGAGGCGTTACCGCCGAGGACTTCAACCGTTATGCCGGGATTCTCGAAGGTCTTATCGCAGATGCGTAACTGGTTTCGACGTTGGTGGCCGTACGTGCTCTTGCTGGCCTGTCTCGCCCGCGTCCACGCGGATGAGGGGCACCAATTGCAAATGCCGTATGCCGACCACCTCGAGGTTACTGTCTCCGACGGTCGGGAGACCTGGTATGTCTGGGGGTCGGTTGTCTTCCAGACCGAGGCCGGCTGGATTTACTGCGACTCCGCGGTCTGGCACAAGGGCGAAACCGTACGGGCGAAAGGCAGGGTGATAATCGACGACGAGGAGTACCACCTTGCGGCGGACTCCGTGGACTACAACCTCGTAACCGACGAGGCCGTGGCGCGCGGGGCCTACGTTGAGCTGTGGCATCGAACGGACTCCGTATTCGCCGTGGGAACGCACGCCTATTACAACCAGGCGGATGATTTCTGCTACATGGAAGAACGTCCCACGGTCTACCTGCGGTACCCCGACACGGCCCACATGGTTGAGGTGGTCGCCGACTTCGTGTACTGTGATTTCGAGGCGGCCCGGACGGAAGCCAGCGGCGACGTGCGGATTTCGTCAGGCGACCTTGCCGCTCGCAGCGGCTGCGCCGTTATGTACACGGAGCGTGACGTGCTTGATCTGTTTGGCCAACCGGTAGCCAAAAGGAAGAAATCAACGCTCTCCGGGCAGCTTATCACCATAATCTCGGAAGAAGGCATTATCAGCAGGATCGACGTCGTGGATTCAGCCAGGGGGGAGTTCCTGGAGCCGGTCGATTCGGCCGGCCTGACGTTCGATCAGTCGTTGCTGTCGGGAAACCGGATTCTGTTCGACTTCAGCGCCGGTGACCTTACGCGCATCCTGTGCCGGGGTCAGGCCTATTCGTGGTATTTCCCGCACAGCGCGGACGAGAATGAATCACGGGAGAACTCTGTATCGGGAGATATGATCGCGTTCGACGTCGTCGAGGAAAGTCTGACGAACGTGAGTGTTATCGGCGGCGCCGTCGGCACCTACATGCAGCGTAAGGTCATCGTTGCGGACATCGTTGCGGACACCGTTACGGACAGCGTTACGGATACCGTTGTCGACACCATCGACTACAATTCCCGGCGCATCGACTACAACCTGCTGGATTCCCTGATCATCCTGACCGGCCAGGCTCACGTCACCTCGGGCGCCGTCTCGCTGGACGCGCAGCTGGTCGAGATTGACACCCGGACCGACGTTGTCGAAGCTTTCTCGGCCGATACCGCGCTTGACAGCGCCGTCTCTGACTCCTCGCTGACCTCGTACATGCAGCCCAACCCGCTGCCGGTGGTCCTCCGGGACGGGAACGACGTGCTCTACGGCGACTACCTGGAATACTCGATAGACACCGAGAAGGGACGGATCGTCCAGTCGAAGTCAAAGTACCAGACCGGCTTCTTCTACGGCGACAAGCTGTACCGGGAAAAGCGCGACATTTATTACCTCGATCACGGGCGCTACACGACCTGTGACGCCGATGAGCCGCACTTTCACTTCTACTCCCGGAACATCAAGCTGCTCGAAGGTGAGAAGCTGATCGCCCGGCCGGTGGTTTTCTACGTCGGTCGGTTGCCGGTGCTGGCCATTCCCTACTATGTCTTCCCGTTGAAGAAAGGGCGACACTCGGGCTGGCTGCCGTTCACGCTGGGTAACATCGAGAGGGGTGACCGCTATATCCGGAACGTCGGCTACTACTGGGCGGCCTCGGATTACTGGGACTGGCAGGGGGCGCTGGATTACTACGAGAGAAGTCACAGGATCAACTTTTTCACCAAGGTCAACTACAACAAGCGATACACGTTCAGCGGCTACATCAGCGGCAACTATGCCCGGGAGACGGGTTACGGCTGGTCCTCGGCGTCCGAGACGCAACGGACGCGGTGGACGCTGCGCGGCGCTCACGAGCACCAGGTTTCGCCCACGTTCAAGCTGAATGCTTCAGGCTCGATCCAGTCCGATGCCGAGTACTACCAGGATTTCTCAGCCAACCTCGACGATCGGCTGAACCGTGACGTACGAAGCCAGGTCAACTTCTCCAAGCGGTTCGGCAGGTCAGTGGCGCTATCGGGTAAGGTGGTGCACGACGAGAACCTGGATACCGAGTCCCGCACCGACCAGTTGCCCAGCCTCGGGCTGAGCCTGCCGCAAATCCGACCGTTCGGTGCCGGCAAATTGGACAAGGAGGGAAAGCTCCAGACAAGCTGGTACCATAACCTGGTGGGCACTTACCGACCGAATCTGGTCAATTTCTCGCAACGCCGGACGAACAAGGTGGTCCTCTCCGGTGATACCCTGTCAGTTCGCAGCCGCAAGGAATTCACACGCGTGGATCACGCCCTGACGCTGTCATTCCCGGTGAAGATCGCCAGGTACATCACTTTCAACCCCAGTCTGTCCTACCGTGAGGAGTGGTACAAGATACACCAGACCGACCAGTCCGACGCCAAAGGGATCGATGCTTCCACGACGTACCGCACTTACGTATACGGTACCGGGGCATCCGCCTCTACCAAGATCTACGGAACGGTCTATCCCAATATCCTGGGCTTCGCCGGCCTGAGACAGGTGATCACCCCGACGATCAGCTACCGCTACCAGCCCGAGATTGACCGCCACCCCGAAATCCGGAGCTATGCGGGAGGCTCGGCCGGGAGCTCCCGGCGCAGCCAGTCCATGAATTTCAGCCTGAATCACGTGTACCAGGCAAAGGTGAAGAAACACGAGCAGGAGAGGAACTACAACCTGATCTCGATAACCTCCGGTTTCAACTACGATTTTGAGAAAGAGCCGCGCCATTTCAGCAATCTCAACACCAGCTTTAACTCGACCGTACTGCCGAAGGTGAACTTTTACGGTTCCATGGTCCACTCGCTGTACAAGCCGGGTACGGACGAACTGGATTTCTGGTCGCCGTACCTCGAGAATTTTAACGTAAATGCCAGCCTGACTCTGGCCGGCAGCCGCTTTCTGTTCGATGATGAGTACAGCGTTCCCGGGGCTGAGGTGGATTCGGCACAATCGGCGGAGGGGGGCGGTTCATCGCCGGCCAAACGCGGCTGGAGCCTGAGCGCCAATTACAGTTATCGGGAATCCGGCCGCGACGCGGCTTTCAGCAAGTCCAGCTTTGTCCGGTTCAGTTTGCGGTTCAACCTGACGCCCGAGACAAGTGTTTCGTATTCACAGTATTACAATATTACCGGGGCCGAAACCGTGAACAACCAGGTCAGTATCGTGCGCAAGCTGCACTGCTGGACCGCGACCCTTTTCTGGGTCCCGATCGGCTCTAACCGTGGCTGGGGCTTCAAGTTGTACGTGACGGCACTGCCGCAGATCAAGCTCGACCAGTCGCAGAATACTCTCAGTTCGGGCTACTTCCAGGGTCTCCGGTAACCGGCCGGATGGCTGTAAAGCCCCTATATCGGGCCTTTCTCGGGACTTGCCGACTTTTTTTTATTGACAGCAGGGACCTCGCTGCCGGTATTTGAGGCAGGATATGTTCGGTGAACCCATAACAATTCAAGGGAAGGATCAGGCATGACCAAAGAGGAAATGATCGGCATGATGGCCGAGAGTTCAGGTATTAGCAAGCGGCAGGCGTCCCAGGCGCTGGATGCTTTCATTGACAATATCACCCGGCAGCTCAAGGGCGGCAAGAGGGTGAGCTTCTCCGGATTCGGCACGTTCTCCGTCTCTCAGCGCAAGGCCCGCAAGGGCAGGAACCCGCAAACCGGCGCTACTATTTCCATTCCCGCGACCCAAGTGCCGGTGTTCAGAGCCGGAAAGAACCTCAAAGAAGCCATTAGAAGATAGAGTTTTCTCCACTTTGAAAGGGAAGGCAGGGCGGGGAATCCCTGCCTTTTTTTTCCATCGCCTGTCGGCACGGTCGCCGCGCGGAAGAGGATGTCTGGACTACTATGGCAAAAAGGCGTAAACGGCGCTCCAACGGTACGCGGGCACGGGTTGCCGGTACTCTCTTGTTCGTGCTGGCCCTGCTGGTCCTGGTATCACTGGTCACACACCACCCGCTGGATGATGCCAGGATTCGCGGCGAGATAGATTCTGACCTGAATCCGATAACGGAAATCCAGTATCGCAACGAAGCGGGATTTGTCGGTGCCATCCTTTCCGGCTGGCTGGACTTTTTGTTCGGATGGCTGGCCTTTTTCCTGCCGGTCGGGCTGCTTCTCGCGTCGTTGCGGCTCTTTTCATCCCGGTTCGGGACGCGCCTTGAATTCAACGTCTTTCTTCTGTTTGTCATTTCGACCATCGGAACGACGATCTACAACATCCACCTCGTGGCCAAGCGTACGGTGGGCTATGAAACCGGTGCCGTCGGCGGCTATGTTACCGAGAAACTCACCCGTCTGAGTGTCGCCGTCTTCGGCGAAATCGGCTCCTACCTGGTCCTCGGCGGAATTATCCTTGTTCTCCTGCTGATGTACACCTCGATCACACCATTGCTTGCCATGCGGCTGAGAATCCCCGGAAGTCAATGGCTCAGGCGACTGTACGGAGTGGCAGCGGGAGCCTTCCGGCGGTTGCCGTCGCTCAGGCGTATCCTCAGCGCGGCCGGCAAAGAGCCGCGCGTCGATGAGGCGGTCTCCGATATCGAACCCCTGGAAAGTGACCTTGAGCCTGACGAAGTGGACGAGGGGGATGAGCAGGTACTGGTTGCGGATGATGGTGAGAGGTCGCCGCGGCGGCGGTCGGTGCTCAGGAGAAAAGCCGAGCCGGTGCAGGTCAGGTCCTTTGAGTACGTGTACCCGTCGCTGGATCTGCTGACCGAGGGGAGCGGCAGGCCCGCTGCCGTAAGTGCCGATGAATTAACGCATACAGCACGGATGTTGAAAGAAACACTTGAGACTTTCGACGTTCTGATCGAGGGGGAGATCGCAAAGTACCCCGGCCCGGTCATCACGCGATATGAGTTCCGACCTGCGGCGGGAATCAAGCTCAGCCGGATTGTGGGCCTCGCGGACGACTTGGCGCTGGCGCTGAAGGCAAGGCGGGTCAGGATAATAGCCCCGATTCCGGGCAAAGGCGCCGTCGGTGTGGAGATTCCCAACCGCAACCCGCAGACGGTCTACCTGCGCGATATCCTCGGGTCCGACGAATTCAGCGATCCCCGGCTGGTGCTGCCCCTGGCGCTGGGTAAGACGACCGCCGGGCGACCGTTCGTTACCGACCTGGCCAGAATGCCTCACCTGCTGATTGCCGGGGCAACCGGGTCCGGCAAATCAGTATGTATGAATGCGCTGATCACCTCTCTGATTTACAGGCTTCATCCCCTCCAGGTCAGATTCATCTTCATAGACCCCAAAATGCTCGAGTTGTCTGTCTACTCAGGCATTCCACAACTCGGCCGCCCGGTTGTAACCAAGCCGAAACGGGCCGAATCGGTTCTATCCGACACCGTCGCTGAAATGGAGAACAGGTATAGGAAGCTGGCCGGAGCCGGTGTCCGAAGTATCGAAGACTACAACGCCCGGCAGCACGACGAGGAAGCCCGGCTGCCCTATATTCTCATTTTTGTTGACGAGCTGGCTGATCTGATGATGGCCTCGACATCGTCACGGATCGAACTGCTCATCACGCGCCTGGCCCAGATGGCGCGGGCCGTGGGCATTCACCTGGTGCTGGCCACCCAGAGACCGTCGGTCGACGTGATTACGGGCCTGATCAAGGCCAACTTCCCGGCGCGGATTGCCTTCCAGGTATCGTCCAAGGTAGATTCCCGGACGATTATCGATGCCAACGGTGCGGAGAAACTCCTCGGCTCGGGCGACATGCTCTTTCTGAGTACCGGCCAGCCGGAGCCGACGCGGATTCACGGGGCGTATGTGAGCAGCGCCGAGACCGAGTCGCTGGTGAACTTTATCAAGGATCAGGGGCTGTCCATGATGGCACTGGAGAACATATCGCAGGCCACCGGGGAGGCCACCGAAGCGGACATTGACTTCGGCGATCCCCTTTTCCGCGAGGCATGCGAGGTGGTTATCCGGCACAAACAGGGGTCGGTCTCGCTGCTTCAGCGGCGTCTCGGCATAGGCTATCAGCGGGCGGCGCGGCTGATCGACAAACTGGAAAAGGCGGGCATCGTCTCGGTGTTTGACGGTTCCAAGGCACGTGACGTGCTCGTCGACCAGTCGTACCTCGAGACTCTGTTCGCCAGCCGCCCGGGGCATCCTTCCCACGGCGCCGGATAACAACGATTATCCTCCCGCAATGTATAAGAGAATATGAAAAACCACCTATCCCTGCTGGCGGGACTGCTGTTTGTTCTGTGGATCAGCCCCGTCCGCCCAGCCGACCGGTTCGACGCCATCAAGGCCCGGCTGGCCGAGGCCGGATGCGTCACCCTGGAGTTCCTGAGCATCCTGGAATCGGAAATCTTCGATGAGACCGACACCATCGCCGGGGAAGCCGTCGTTTCGGCCGACGGTCGGTACGTTGTCGACCTGGGTGGCGACCGGTACCTGTATGACCTGACTTCCCTGTACAGCTACTCCGCGGAGAACAATCAGGTGACAATCGAGAGCGTGCGCGGTGGAGGAGCTTCCGGCCGGGAAATATCATTCATCACCCGCCTTGACCAATACTACGAGACCCGCGTGATTTCCTCCGGCCGCGCCTACCGGCTGATCAGGCTGTCGCCGGACATGCAGAACATTCCCGATTCGCTGGTGCTGACGATACGGCCGGACAGCTCGGTTCTGGATGAAATCCAGTACTTCGACGTGAACGAGGAGTTAAACCGCATAGTCTTCCTGCGCCTGGAGACGGGAACCTCGTGTCCCGATTCGCTCTTCAAACCGGCCTACCCGGATTCGGTGGAGAAAGTCCGGTTAGACTGAGATGAAAGTGTACGTCCACAAGCTGGGTTGTCCGAAGAACGACGTCGACGCCGAATACCTCGCTGCCTTTCTGGCCGGGGCCGGGCATGACCTGGTAACGGTCCCGGAGGAAGCCGAATCGATAATCGTCAACACCTGCGGGTTCATTGTCCCGGCGAAAGAGGAGTCAATCGACGAGATTCTTCGTCTCGGGCAGTTGAAACAGACGGGCAGGCTGCGGACGCTCTACGTGAGCGGCTGTCTCAGCCAGCGCTACGGGGATGAGCTTTTACGCGGCATGCCGGAACTCGATGGGGCCTTCGGCCTGGGTGAACTTGACGCTATTGCCGAGGCCGTAACTTCGTCCGCCCGCCGCGACAAAACCGTACGAACGGAACCCCGCCGGCTGGGCTATCTGGACTGGGAGCAACGGCTGCTGTCCGACCGGTATCCGTACGCCTACTTGAAGATATCCGACGGTTGCGACCGTCGCTGCTCCTATTGCGCCATACCGGGTATCCGGGGGAGCTACCGTTCGCGGCCTTTGAAATCCATTTTGCGCGAGGCGGAATTCCTGGCGCGCAGCGGCCGGAAGGAGCTGATTCTGGTCTCGCAGGAAGCGACTCTCTGGGGCAAAGGCCTGTCCGGCCGCCCCGACATAATCACGCTGTTGCGGGAACTGGAGAGAATTGACGGGATCGCGTGGATTCGTTTGCTTTACCTGCACCCGACAATGGTGGATGACGCCCTGCTGGACTACCTGGCCGCCGACAACAAGACGCTGAACTACCTGGATTTGCCCCTGCAACACTGCAGCAGCCGCATTCTGGCCGCGATGCGAAGAAAGATCGACGGCGCGGGCACGGCGCGGCTGTTGGCGTCGATCCGGCGGCGATCGCCCGGCGCCACGATCCGCACCACTTTCATCGTCGGTTTCCCCGGTGAGACCGGCGAGGATTTCGAAGAGTTGAAGGAGTTTGTCCGCCGGCACAGGTTTGACCGCATGGGTGCCTTCGCATACTCCCCGGAGGAGGGCACGGCCGCAGTTAAGATGTCCGGACAGGTTCCCGAAATAGTTAAAGAGGAACGCGTTGACGAGCTGATGAGCCTCCAGTACGACATTGCCGTAGCCAGGAATAACTCCTTGATCGGCCAGACGGTTAAGGTTATCATTGATAGAATTGCTGGCGACGGGCGCGCGTACGGACGCACTCCGGCAGACTGCCCCGAGGTGGATCAGGAGGTGATCATCCACGGGGAAGGCTTGCAGACCGGCCAGATCTGCCGCGTCAGGATCGACGCCGTCGATGAGTATGACCTTGTCGGTATGAAGCTCACGGGTTAACCCATGATACAGTTTGAAAAACTCGGTATATTCCTGTCCAGACCGATTGCCTTTCTGCTCGTGGTCATTTACCTGTTGCAGTCGGGGCTTCTCGTCTACCTGATCAGCGATAAGTTCGACCTGGAGAAGCAGATTTCGTTTCAGCAGAAGCGAATCAACGAGCTGGAGGACAAGCTCCAGATATTCAAGGCCATCGACGACTTCCAGATCGGCTTTTCCGACGAGGAGGTGCAGAGACTCACGGACGTCATCTATGCCGAAAGCAAGAAGTATGAGTACGACCCCATGTTCATCATGGCGGTGATTCTGACGGAATCATCGTTTCGTCGCGGTCAGCGATCGCAAGTGGGTGCCCGCGGCCTGATGCAGGTGGTGCCGTTTGTGGGAGAAGACGTGGCCGACCGGGCCGGGATTGAATGGCAGGGTTCCCAGACCCTCTTCGAACCGGAGTCGAACATCAAGCTGGGCACTCTGCACCTGTTTGAGCAGATCCTCAAATTCGGCGACGTGAAGAAGGCCATCATGGCATACAACGTGGGCGAGACGCGCCTGAGACACCTCATGCGCTTTAACGAGCCGCTGCCCAAGCGCTATCTTGACAAAGTCCTTGAAAACTACGAGATGCTGAAGGAGATCTACCGAGTTTGATGAAGCGCGTTGCGATCTGCCTCCTGTCCGTCGTCGTTGCCGGTGTCGGCCTGATGCCGCTGGGATGTTCCCCGGCGTTGCAGCTCGGCTCACTGCAACCCGACGGGCTGTTCACGTTGGGGAAAGAGAGGTACGAGAACGGCAAGTACGTCAAAGCCGTCGAGGCTTTCCAGACGCTGGTGTATAATTTCCCGGGCGAGCCGGTGATTGACACCGCCCAGTACTACCTCGCTTTGTCCTATTTCGCCAGCGAGGATTACATCCTGGCTGAGCGAGAATTCAACCGCCTGCTCCTGAACTATCCGTCATCCGTGTACGTCGTTCATGCGCAGTTCATGAGGGCGGTCTGCTTTTTCGAGGGGACTCCGGGCCACTATGGGCTGGACCAGAGCGACCTTACAGAGGCCATCGGGCAGTTCGAGGATTTCATCATCGACCATCCGGAATCTGAACTGATGCCGGATGCCCGGGCGTACCTGCTTCAGGCCAAGACACGGCTGGCCAAGAAGTACTACGAGAGCGGCATGGTATACGTGCACATCGGCAGGCCCTCACCGGCTGCAACCTATTTTCAGAAAGTCATCGATGATTTCACGGACACGGAGTTCGCCGCCAGGTCAAGTTTCCAAATGGCCGAGCTGGAGTTCAAACGAATGGACTACGAGGAGGCGCGCCGGCTGTTCGACAACTTTCTGATTGTCTTTTCCGACCATGAGTGGTCGGACAAAGCCAGAAAGGGCACCGAGGAGGCCGCTTTCAAGCAGGCGGAGAGGGCGTACAAAAGTGGTGAACCGGCCCTGGCACGCAAGCTCTTTGAAGCGTTCAAGCGAGACTTCCCGGAAAGCAAGCGAACCGGCAAGACCGACAAATATCTGAAGAAAATAGGGGAGATGCCAGTTGAAGGATCATCGGTCGAACAAGCCAGCTCCGGGGATGACCGGTAACTGGGGAATACTCGGGGGAGCGTTCGACCCGGTTCATCGCGGACATCTGACCCTCGCTTCCGACATTCGGGCGGCCAAGACGCTCACCGGCGTGCTCTTTGTGCCCTCGTATGAACCTCCTCACAAGATGAATCGGTGTGAAGCCTCGTGGGATGATCGACTGGCCATGATCCGCCTGGCCATCGAGGGCCGTGACTCATTCAAGGTCAGCACGGTTGAAGCCGAGATGAGTCAGCCCGGGTATTCCCTGAACACCGTGCGGGCTTTAAAATGTCTTTACCCGGACGTCACGTGGTACTTCATCATCGGCGAAGATCTGCTGTCTGAATTCGCTGCCTGGCACCGGCCGGAGGAAATCCTAAGGGAAGTTCGAATCCTGGCCGGTTCGCGGCCCGCCGCGCCCGCCCCGGGGTCGGCGCAGCCGTACCGGTCGGACCGTATCGAGGTCGTGACCACGGGGCTGTTCGACGTCTCCTCGACTGAAATCCGCAGGCGAATCAAGGAAGGCACAGCACCCGCCGAATTACGCGAGCTTGTCGGCGACGCCGTCGGAGAGTATATTTTGAGCCGGAAACTCTACCGATGACGGCTCAAAAGAAACGCGTTTTTCTGGTCGACGGTTCGGCGCTGTTCTACCGCGCCTACTTCGCCTTCATACGCAACCCGTTGATCAACTCAAAGGGGGAGAACACCTCGGCCACGTTCGGCTTCGTCAACTCGCTGCTCAAGATCATCAGGGAAGAGGAGCCCGACTACTTGGCGGTGGTTTTCGATACCAAGCACCCGACCTTCCGGCACAAGCGATACCCTGAGTACAAATCGACCCGGGCCAAAATGCCTGAGGATCTGGTGGAACAGTTGCCGCGCATTCATGAGGCGGTGCAGGCGCTGAACATCCCGGAATTCGAAGTGGCCGGTTACGAGGCCGACGACATCATCGGTACCATGGCGGCGGATTGCGAAAAGAAGGGGCTTGAGGTCTGGTGCGTGACCGGCGACAAGGACTTCTTTCAACTCGTCACTGACAACGTACGGATTTACAACCCGCGAAAGGTTGCCGAAAGTCCGGAGAAACTCGGGCGTGAAGAGGTCAAAGCCAGGTTCGGCGTGTATCCGGAGAAGGTCATCGACAAACTCGCGCTCATGGGTGACAGCTCGGACAATGTCCCCGGCGTGCCCGGCATCGGCCCGAAAACCGCTGACAGGCTGCTTGAAGAATTCGGGTCGCTCGCGAACGTGCTGGAACAACACGAGCGGATCAAGGCCAAAGGCGTGCGGGAGAAAGTCGCCGCTCACGTCGAGCAGGCAAGACTGTCCGAGGAACTGGTAACGATCGACTGTGCGGTGCCGCTTCAGTTCCAGCCCGAGTCGATTGCGCGACGTCCCGTCGACTACGAAGCCACCAAGCGGTTGTTCCTGGAGCTCGAATTCTTCGCCCTCCTGAAAGAGCTCATGCCCGGTGAAGTCGCGAAAGAAGTTCCGGAGGGTGCCGCACCCTCCCGGCCTGATTACCGCCGGGTTTCATCACTGGACGAACTACGGGGGCTGGTCGAGGAGTTTTCGAAGTCCCGGGAGATCGCCGTCGACACCGAGACGACCTCGCGCAATGCCCTCGATGCCGAGCTGGTCGGGATATCAATCGCCCGGCGGGCCGATTACGCGTACTATATACCGTTGGGTCACAGCAGCGATCCCGAGAAGAACCTTCCGTTCGACGACGCTCTCAAGATCATGAAAACGCTTCTCGAGGACCCGGCGGTTCAGAAGATCGGGCAGAATATCAAGTACGATCTGCACGTGTTTCGCAGGTACGGCATTGAGATCAAGCCGGTTTCCTTTGACACCATGGTGGCTTCCTACGTTCTCGATCCATCAAGCCGCCATTCTCTGGATTTTCTGGCGCTGCGACATTTCGACCACAAGATGCAGCCGATTTCGGACCTGATCGGCTCCGGCAAAAGTCAGAAGACTTTCGATACGGTCCCGGTCGACAAAGCGACCAGCTACGCCGCCGAGGACGCGGACTATACGTTCCGGCTGCGGGGCGTGTTCGCTCCCCTGATTGACGGCAAGGAGTTGCAGAAGCTCTACTATACGGTGGAGCTTCCGCTGATCAAGGTGCTGGCATCGATGGAGGAAGCCGGCATCCGGGTCGATGTAGCCTTCCTTTCAACCCTGTCGCGGGATATGGACGGTCGGCTGGAGAAGCTCTGCAAGGAGATTTACATGGTCGCCGGGATGGAGTTTAATATCAACTCCACGCAGCAACTGTCTCACGTTCTTTTTGAGAAGCTGCGCCTGCCCCCGATGGGAAAGACGGCCAAAAAAACCGGCTATTCCACGGATGTGAGGGTGCTCGAGCAACTGGCGCAGACGCACGAGTTCCCCCGGTTGATCCTTGATTACCGCCAGTTGGCGAAGCTGAAGAGCACGTATATCGATGCCATCCCCCGGCTTATACGGCCGGCCACCGGGCGCGTGCACACTTCGTTCAATCAGACCATCACCACGACCGGGCGTCTGTCGTCTACCGATCCCAATCTGCAGAACATCCCCATCCGCACGGACGAGGGGAGACGGATCCGTAAGGCATTTGTGCCCGGCGATCGCGACCACGTGCTGCTGACGGCTGATTACTCGCAGGTCGAACTGCGCGTCCTTGCCCACTATTCCGGCGATACGGGATTGATCGGTGCGTTCAGGCAAGCTGAGGATATTCACACCCGGACGGCCGCCGAAGTTTACGGCGTGAGCCTTGCAAAGGTCACTGCCGATATGCGGCGGGTGGCAAAGACGGCCAACTTTGCCGTTATCTACGGCGTCTCGGCGTTCGGTCTCTCCCAGCAGACGGGCATGACGGTCGAAGAGTCACGCCGGTTCATAGACACGTACTTTCAGCGCTACCCGGGAATCAAGACCTACATCGAGGAAATCAAGCAGTCCGCGCGCGAAAGCGGGTACGTTACGACGCTGTATAACCGCCGCCGGTACCTTCCGGAGATCCGCGACAAGAAGGCCGCCGTGAGACAGTTCGCCGAGCGTACGGCCATCAATACCCCGATACAGGGGACCGCCGCCGACATCATCAAGGTGGCGATGATCAGGATCTTCAAGGAGATGAAGGGCATGCGCTCCCGCATGGTGCTCCAGGTACACGACGAACTGGTTTTTGACGTCTACAAAGATGAATTGACCGACCTGCGGGAAATTGTCCGAACCGGAATGGAAAAGGCCGTCAGCCTCAAAGTTCCGCTCGTGGCCGACATGGGAGTCGGTGACAACTGGCTCGAGGCAAAGTAAGGGAAAAGCACCGGACTGTGAGTACAGTACGGTGATACTGTTGACCCTCCCGTTTGCGGTTCCGGCGGTGTGAGCGGCTGGTCAGCCTGTCGAATCCGCGCCGAAGTCCTTCTTGAACGTTTGCCCCCGGCTCCTTATCTTACGTCATGCTCATAGGGATAACCGGGCAGATCGGGGCGGGGAAATCGACCGCCGCGAGGATCCTTGCCGCTCATGGGGCGCACGTTATAGATGCCGACCGAATAGGCCGGGAGGTGGTCGACGACTCCGCGCCGTTGCGAAGGAGGCTGGCGCGGCGGTTCGGGGCGAGTATTCTTGATTCCGGCGGCAGGGTGAAGCGCCGGGCGCTGGCGCGGCTGGCCTTTGCGTCCGAGACGTCCCACACCGCCCTGAACAGCCTGGTGCATCCGTATCTTCTGAAGGAACTGCGCCGCCGGGCAAAAGCAGCGGTCAGGGTGCACGCCCTGGTCGTGATCGACGCCGCGCTGCTGCTGGACTGGGAGATGGACCGGGAACTGGACTGTATCCTCGTGATCCACGCCTCTCAGAGCCTGCGGCTTGCCCGGATGACGGGGCGGGGGATGTCCCGGGCAGATGCGCTGGCGCGCCAGAGAGCGCAACTTCCGTATCGCGAGTTCCGGAAGCGGGCCGACCGTCTGATACTGAACAACGGAACCATCCACCAGCTCGAGACCAGATTAGTCGCGTTCCTTCGGCGTAACAGGCCCGCGGTCGGCTGATTGGAGATTCTCCCCGGGTACGACGGCTTAGCGGCGTAGACGAGCATGAAAAATGCCGCCGGGAGTCGCCCGGCGGCATTTCAGGTTTCCTCAGCACAAGGTGCGGTTGCCCCAGCGGGAGCATCCGGTATCAG
Source organism: Acidobacteriota bacterium (assembly GCA_035529075.1). Lineage (NCBI taxonomy): Bacteria > Pseudomonadati > Acidobacteriota > Acidobacteriota bacterium. The sequence goes on from DATKXK010000010.1 coordinate 450,839, forward strand.
TCAAAAATCCGCACGGCTTGCAGCTTGCTCTTGTCGGAGCCGGCCATTACCAGCTTGTAGACGTGCCAGGCTGTCATAAGATCCTGTACGGCCAAACCCGTGGAGTCAAAGATGGTGATGTCGTTGTCCGAGGTGCGGACCTTCAAACCCTTGGCCACGACCTCACCGAGCTCCGCGGCTATGTCCTTCTGCGTGAACTGATCGTGCGATACGGGCACGTTTATCTCACCGGAGTGCGATGCCTGGACCCAGTCGTCGATAACGACCCGGGCGTGCGGCAGGATAGCCGGATCGAGCTCCTGCTTGCCCTTGGCATCCGCACCGATGGCGTTGATATGGGCACCCGGGGACACGTCGGCCTTCATAACGATTGGCTTGCGGGTGGAAGTAGTGCAGTTGATTATATCCGCTCCGGCGCAGGCCTCGTTGATGGAGCCTGCCACGCCGGCGTTGAGCGTGAAATCGTCGACGCAGTGTTTGGCGAACGCCTCAGCCCTTTCTTTGTCGATGTCAAAGACCGCGACCTCCTTGATGGCCGGCCGGGCGATGAGCATGGCGGACAGCTGGGTGCGCGCCTGCACGCCGGCCCCGATAAAAGCCGCCTTTTTGCAATTCGCCTTGGCGAGGTACTTGGAAGCGATGCCACCGGCCGCGCCGGTCCGCATATTGGTGATATGGGTGCCATCCATGACGGCCAGCGGGAAACCGGTTTTGGGGTCCACCAGGAGGATGGTGGCCATGACCGTCGGCAGGTTGGCGTTGGAATTGTCCGGATGAACGTTTACCGCCTTGATGCCGGCCGCGCCGATATCGCGCACGTACGCCGGCATGCACCGCAGATCGCCGAAGTAATCTTCGAAGTACAAGTATGATTTCGGCGGCATCTGGACCTTTCCCTCGCCGTACAGGCGAAAGGCCGTCTCGGTTACCTCGAAGCAGTCCTTCATGGTAAGGGCTTTTTCGACGTCGGATTTCTTGATCAAATATGTATCCACTTCCGAACCTCCTTGCGTTGAGCGGCTTGTGAAATCATTCTCAAGAGGATAACGGATGCGCCGCCTGATGTCAAATCCAATCTGAAGCCGGGTCGGGCGGCCGGCTGTCGCGTCCGTCCGCCGGGTGAAATGGGAAGAAGTCCGGTGGCGGCCGGACGGCTTTTTTTTGATTGATCGCCCTGCGTTGTCAGTATAAGCTAACCGGCATGAGGTATGCCTGGGTTACGACCAATCTTCTTGACCTGCGGGCGCAGCCGAGATTCAACGCGGAGCGGGTCAGCCAGGTGCTGTTCGGCGAGATCGTTACCCTGGGAGCCAGGAAGAACGGCTACTGCCGGATACTCATCGGCGGCGGCTACCGTGGCTGGGCGGACGGCCGCTTTCTCAGCGCCCTGTCCGACACCCGGCGGGCCGGCTATGTCCGGCGAATCAACCGGATACTGGCCGTCAAAACTGCTCGCATATTCGACTCTGTCGGGAAAAACATCGCACCCCATTTTCTTTTCTACGGTACCCGTCTCTCGGTTCGTTCGCGCCGCGGCCGTCAGGCTCGGGTGGTCCTGCCCGACGGCACGGCCCGGTTTCTCAAGGCGGGAAGCCTGTGTCCGATAAATGAAGCGGGGACACGATCGGTCACGGGAGCGATGCTGGTCAGCGAAGCCAGGAAATTCCTGGGCGTGCCGTACCTCTGGGGTGGAATAAGTCCGGCTGGTTTTGACTGTTCGGGATTCGTTCAAACCGTCTGTGCCCGCTTCGGCCTGACTCTGCCGAGGGATACGCGCGAACAGGTCACGGTCGGCAGCCGCCGGCCGCGCAAGGAAACCAGGAGCGGCGATCTGCTGTTCTTTAAACGACACGTGGGCTTTGCCATCGGCAGGCATCGAGTAATCCACGCCTCGGCCGGAGGCACAGGTGTCAGAATCAATTCCCTGCGGGCCGGGGACCGGGACTACCGTGAGGATCTTGACCGCGACTTCGACCAGACAAGGAGGATTGTGTGATCAACGTTGACACCATCACGGTAGTGCTGCCGCTGAAGAAGAAATTCGTAGTCTCCAAGGGTGAGGCGGAGGTAAAGACCAACGTTATCACGATCCTCAATAACCGTTACATCGGTGAGGCCTCGGGTTCCGTCTACTCCGGTCCGCCGCTCGAGGTGATCGAAGCCGACGTCAAAGCGGGTGTCAAACGGTTGCAGCGAAAGCGGACAATCAACCTGCGGACGCTCTATGAGATCGGCCAGTACGACATCCACGCGGTCGCACGCTCGGCGCTTACGGGCATGGTCCTGAATTACCTTTCCGGGGAGAGCCAGCGCTATCCCTGGGAGGTTCTTTCACTGAGCACGCCCATGGGCATCAGGAACTCTATGACCGTCAGCCTGGGCACGCCGGACGAAGTGGCGGCCGCCGTCAGGGAAAGCCAGTATCCCATCCTGAAGGTCAAGATGGGTGGTGAGACCGACCTGGGACTTGTCAAGGCCATCGCCGACGTCACGGACAAGGAGATCCGGGTGGACGCCAACGGCGGCTGGTCGTGCGAGCAGGCCGAGGAGATCATTTTCTACCTGGCCAAACAGGGGATTACGGTGATCGAACAGCCCACCGACATTGAACATATCGGCGAGTGGCCCCGCCTGAAAGGGAAGTGCGAAGACGTGGAGCTTATTCTGGACGAAGGTCTGGCAACGATGAAGGATTACCGGCGGTATGCCGAGTTCATCGACGGGGTCAACGTCAAGATGGAGAAAAGCGGAGGCATCCTGGAGGGGATCAGAATCGCGAGGGCTGCCCGCGCCGACAAGAAAAAAGTCATGCTCGGTTGTATGGTCGGGACATCGATCGGCATCGCGCAGTCGGTGTACATGTCGTCGCTTGCCGACTACTTTGACCTGGACGGCCCCCAACTGCTCCAGGACGACATTGCCCTCGGCATAAACTATGATCGCGAGTCGATCCGGGTAGACCGCGAAATCATCGGTGGGCCGAAGCTCAAACGGGACATCGTCGAGAAGTTGTCGAATGAATAGAACGAATGCGCGCGCGACGCTGCTATGGGCCGTCGCCTCGGTGCTCCTGGCCGTCTCCACCGTCCGGTCCGACACACCTGACCTGGTCGTTGTGTATCCCAAGCCCGGTCAGATCGTCACGGCCGTGGACTCCACCTTCATCTTCGGCCACGTTACCGGACAGATTGACGTTCGGAAGCATCGTCTGACGATTAACGGCGCCGACGTTCCGATTCATCGTGACGGCGGTTTTCTCGCGTTCCTGCCGGTCACACCCGGCGACTTTGTCTTTGCGCTGGAACTGTTCCGGCGCGAGGGTGGCGGTTCCGGGAGGGCCGAGACTGCCATGCCGGTGGCTGCGGCCTCGGTTCCGGTCAGTATCCCACGTCCGTTAAAGACGCTCCCGGGCGGCGTCCTGCAAATTACCGGGGACTATCGCGCCCCGCGCGGTGACCTTGTCCTGACGGCAGGCACCAGGCTGGTCGTTATGTTCCGCGGCAGCCCCGACATGCGTGCCTGGTTCTCAATCCCGGGTGTCGTGGACTCGGTCCCGGCCGCCGAAATGGAACCGCTGGAGCAGCCGTACTGGGGAGAAGCCGTCTTCGGGGCCGGTGCCGTGCCCGAATCGGTGATGATCGGCGGCGTCTACAGCGGCTTTTATGACGTACTCTCGACCGTCTCGGCGGGCAGTGTTCCCGTCATCTACCATCTTGCGCCTCCCGACCCGGCGCGAATCGTGGCAAAAGTCGTCGCCGCGCCCGCCGACCCTCGTGTCCCACAGTGGCTGGCGCAGCTTTATCCTCAGGGACCGGTATCGCAGGAAAGCGCCTATCGCGTGTCGCTCAATCCGCCGGATTACCCGTGCGCGATTCGGTTCACCGATTCCGTCCAGATCATTCGCCATGCCCCCGGCAAGGGGTACTTCTCCATCTTTCAGCCGGAGGGTGTCGTGGCGATGGCCGTCGGAGCCGAAGCTGACTGGTACCGGGTCAAACTGTCGGCCACCCAGTACGGCTGGGTCAACCAGCGGTCGGCGGAACGACTGGCCGAGGGGATCCTTCCGTCGAGGTCCTACCTGGCGTCGGTTCGCACCTATAGCCACGACGATCACGTGCTTCTCGAGTTTCCGCTGGCCGGCCGGCACCCGTATCGCATCATAGAAGATGACAGGCGGACTATTCGCATCCAGTTGTTCGGGGTCACGACCAACACCGACTGGATACGTTATGACTTCTCCGACCGGCTGGTCGAGATTGCCACCTGGTCACAGCCGGAGCCGGGGTTGTACGAGTTCAGGGTTTCCCTGACCGGGGACATGTGGGGTTATGACGCCTACTACGCAGGCAACACGTTCTTTTTCAAGCTACGGCGGCCGCCGGCTGACCTGAAGCGGATTCGGGGTAAGCGAATCGTCATCGATCCCGGTCACTCGGCCGACCCGGGAGCTATCGGGCCGACCGGTCTGACCGAGGCCGAGGCCAATCTGAACATCGCGCTCGTTCTGGCGCATCAGTTGCGCAAGAAGGGAGCCGAGGTGATCCTCACGCGAGCCGACGACAGCGATCTTGCGCTGTACGACCGTCCGGCCATAGCGAAGTTGAATGATGCCGACCTGTTCATCTCCATACACAACAACGCCCTGCCCGACGGTGTCAACCCGTTTACGAACAACGGCGTGTCCTCGTACTACTATCACCCGCATTCGATAGAGCTGGCGCGGGCGATTCAGGAGGAGATGATAAAGGCCACCGGTCTGCCCGACTTCGGGTTGTACCACGGCAACCTGGCCGTAAACCGACCCACGCAGTACCCGGCCGTGTTGATCGAATGCGCGTTCATGATGATTCCGGAACAGGAGGCACTGCTAAAGACGGAGAAGTTTCACCGGAAAGTGTCCGGGGCGATCATTAAAGGAATCGAAAAGTTCTTGAAGGGGTACGACGATGGTAGAAAATAACCAGGGCAGTACAGATCTGAAACGCAAGCGCCGCCGCGTGTGGTTGATCTACCTGTCGGCTATTGTGGCTGCGGCGATTCTGCTGGCCGACGCTTTTGCCTACCCGCCGATGCAGAAGATCACCGCCAGGATTGGTCTGGCGTTGCTGTTTTCCGCCATAGCCCTGGTTGCCGGCAACGGCCGTGCACCGGGCTATATCGCGGCCATTATCCTCTGGGGGGCGGTGATTCTGACTTTCTTCATTTGAAGCAGGCAAGGGGGCGGAAAAGGTAGTGTTTCCGTCCGAAGCCGACATCGCCTCTCTGAAAAGGGCTTGCATCACAGATAAAGATTCTGTATAATTAATATGCTAGGAGCTAAAAGTCTTGGACGGAGGGAATACTGATGAAACGGTTAATCTCTGTCCTGGGGGTGTTGGGCTTTCTTCCTGCAACGGGCTTCTCTCAACTACACATCGTATTGGACAGTTTGTATCCGGAAGTCTGTGGCGGGGTGCTCGTTGGTGACCAGGTGACCCAGACAATTGCTATCGCCAACCCCGAGCAGACCGTGCAGGACCTATTATACCTTGGGTTTAAGTTCTACTGCCCTGAGGGAACAGTCGGTTTCGGCGGCCTGGAGTTCTACAACGACCTTGACGTCAACTGGTATGTGTGGTCGGAAACGGAACCGACGGCCGATGGTCACGGCTTTCAGGTTGCAATCGCGATCGAGGGGCAGCATCAGTTCCCCGCTGACACGATTCCTTACATCGGCGTGCGTTTCTCAGCGTATGCTGCGGGAGGCCCGCCTGTCTGTATCGATTCTGCCGTCCAATGGGGATCCGTTGGAGGCCTCACACCAACCTGGTCTGGGGAGAAGTGCTACGCCACTATAGACTGGCCGGTGTGGGAACCTATTGGAAACTGCCCACCGGAGACACTATTCACGGTCGGATGCTGCGACCCCATAGAGTATCTATTCTATGCGGGCGACCCTGACGATCCATCACCTTCACCCTCTCAGTTCCAACTCGTTTATGGACCTGGACAAATAGAAAACTACTTTCTTAGCCAGGCACTATATACGTTCACGCCGGGGCCGGCAGATGCGGGTATGACATACTCTGTCGGTGTGCGTTCGGTTGTGGATCTATGCGGGGACGGTTCATACTGGTACCAACAAGATGGCTGTGATTTTTTTGTCACGGTAGCCGAAGAAGATGATCCGGTGGCGTTTGTGCATGGTCAGCAGCAGCGGTACTCGGCTACGACCGGTGATACGCTAAAAGTGAAGCTGGCCATTGAGGATGACGGGCCATGCGCGGACCACCGGTTTTCGTACATCGTGTGGCCGGAAGACCCGGAACCACCGGGCTTTATAGACAGTCTCACCGGGATATTCTATTACTACGGTGCCAGTGCCGACACGAACCTGTACTGGGTATCAATAGTGGTCAGCGAATGCGGCGGGCATGCCGACACCATGGGCTTCTATATCTACCACAGCGAAAGCTACATCTGTGGCGACTGCGACCACAACGGCATTGTTGACATCGGCGACCTGACTCTGCTTATCGGGTATCTCTTCCTTGACGACGCCCCGCCGACCCCCGCTGAGGCAGGTAACGTGGACTGCGTGGAGGGGGTCGATATCGGGGATCTTACCCGGGTGATTGACTATCTCTTCATATCCCACGCGCCGCTCTGCAACGGGTGTGAGTGACCCCGACAGGTGCCCTGTCAGATCAGACGGGTCACGGGCCCACGGCTGACTCGCTGAGGCGAATCCCTATACGTCAGGCGATACACATTGAATCACCCACCCTGCCGCCCATTATGTATATTGGGCGCGGATGACCTCATTTCAGGACAGCTCAGAGGAGTACCGGCAGTTCAACCGGGAGCTTGAAGAGTTCCTCTCGCCGTTGCGCGAGCTTTCAGACTGCACCGGCTGCCCGCGCCACTGCCACGCGGATCGAACTCGCGACCGGCTCGGGTACTGCGGTACCGGTGCCGGGTTGGCGGTCGGCGCTATCTGTACGCATCGCGGCGAAGAGCCGGTCATATCGGGCAAGCACGGTATCTGCAACGTGTTCTTCACCGGCTGCAACATGCGCTGCACATTCTGCCAGAACTACCAGGTGAGCCGGCCTCCGGTCGCGCGTGACGGCGGAATGGACCTGTATGACGTTACAAGCCGCATAGAATCGATTCTGGCCGGGGGCGCAACCGCAGTCGGTTTCGTGTCGCCTTCGCACGTTATCCCGCAGGTGAGAATCATCGCGGGTGCTCTGAAGGCACGAGGGCTGAGGCCCACCTTTGTGTTTAACTCGAACGCGTACGACAGGGTACAGACAATCGCGTCGCTGGGAGACGTCATATCAGTCTGGCTGCCCGACCTGAAGTACATGGATGACGAACTGGCTGTCAGCCTGTCCGATGCCCCGGATTATCCTGAGGTCGCTACCGCCGCGATCAGGGAAATGTACCAGCAGACCGGGCCGGAGATCGAGCTCGATGATGACGGCATTATCCGGTCGGGGTTGATAATCAGGCACCTGGTTGTTCCCGGTCAGGTAGAGAACTCGCGTGCGGTGCTGCGCTGGATAGCCGGCGAACTCTCACCGTCGGTTCACGTCTCGCTCATGTCCCAGTACTGCCCCACGCCTGAGGTGGCCGATGATGCGGTGCTTGGCCGCACCCTGCACGCGGAGGAGTACGAGGCGGTCATGGAAGAATTCGACCGGCTCGGGTTCTACCGGGGCTGGCGCCAGGATCCGGACAGTTCCGCCGGGTACCTTCCGGATTTCAACCGCCCGCATCCCTTCGAAGATCAGGCGTGATACTCGGTATGATACCTCGTGTCGGCCGCCAGGCTGTCAGGGGAGACGCATCAACAATACCCCCGTCAGGAATCGAACCTGAATTTCCGGCTCCGGAGGCCGACGCGTTATCCGTTACACCACGGGGGCAGTAGCAGACGTCTGTGTTTGATTCGACAGGCATACATATCAAAATCGCGATTGGTTGGCAACAGTTATTTGCCGATGCCGTTGCACGGGTTCCAACCGCCTGTCACTTCAACTTTTAGATTGCGCGGGCCGGGCAAATGGTTTTGTTTAGCTTTCACCGTTTCGGCGGAGTGTGGCCGGAGATGGATAAGATGCAACTAATGGTTTACTGGACAAGGACTTGAACGATGCGCTGGAGCCAAACCTATATCCCGACCCTTCGACAGAAACAGACGGAAGCTGAGCTCGTTTCGCACCAGTTGCTGCTGCGCGGCGGATACATCCGCAGGCTGGCGGCGGGCGTGTACCTGTACCTGCCCCTGATGCAGCGGGTGATAGAGAAGTTTTCGCGCATCGTGCGCGAGGAAATGAACAAGGCCGGGGCGCTGGAGATCACCATGTCGGTGCTGTGCCCGGCCGAAATATGGCAGAAATCCGGCCGCTACGCCGTGATGGGCAAGGAGCAGATGCGCCTGAAGGACCGCCATGAACATGACATGGTCCTGTGCGGCACGCACGAGGAGACCGTGACCAAGCTGGTCGCTGGAGAGGTCAAGAGCTACCGGCAACTGCCGCTTAACCTGTACCAGATCCAGGTGAAGTTTCGGGACGAGATTCGCCCGAGGTTCGGGCTTATGCGCGGCCGCGAATTCATCATGAAGGACGCCTACACGTTCGACGCCGACGAGGAGTCGTTCGGGAGATCGTACCAGGCGATGGTGGATGCGTACTTCGCCATATTCAGGCGGGCCGGGCTGGAAACGACCAAGGTTGAGTCCGACACCGGGGCCATGGGCGGCAAGGCGGCCCACGAGTTTATGGTCCTGGTGGACACCGAGGCCGGAGAGGAAGTAATCGTCACGGCCGAGGACGGTACTTACGCGGCCAACGTCGAAAAGGCCGAGTTTCGCGATCCGGCTGAAATAGAAATCGATCCCGAGATGAAAGAAAAGAAGACGGTCGATACGCCCGGCGCGGCAACAATCGAAGAGGTCACCGCGTTCCTGAAGGTCGACGCCACCCGCCTGGTCAAGACTCTTTTGTATATGGCCGACGGCAAGCCGGTGGCGGCTCTCGTTCGCGGAGACCGTGATTTGAACGAGACAAAACTGAAGAACGCCGTTGGGGCCGCCGACCTGGAAATGGCCGGCCCCGACCAGATACTGACCGCCACCGGGGCGCCGGTCGGTTTTGCCGGGCCGGTCGGGCTGAAGGATGTGCCGATCATCGTCGATCCCCTGGTGGCCCGGTTGCGGAACTTCGTTGTCGGGGCCAACCAGAACGAGAAGCACCTGGTAAACGTCAACCTGGACCGGGATTTCAAGGCAAGCAAGATCGTCGACATCACGCTGGCGCGGGCCGGGGACATTTCTCCGGTCAGCGATGCGAAGCTCACCGCCAGCAGGGGCATCGAGGTAGGCAACACCTTCATGCTCGGCACGAAGTACTCCGAGGCACTCGGTGCCCGGTTCCTTGATGCCGACGGCAAGGAGCGCCCGTGCATAATGGGTTCATACGGCGTTGGGATCACCCGGACGCCCCAGGCGGCGGTGGAGAAGTATAACGATTCGAAAGGCATTATCTGGCCCAAGAGCATCGCACCGTACCTGGTCGAGGTCATTCCCCTGAACATGGAGCGTAAGGAACACATTGAGACGGCGGACAGGATATACGACCGGCTTACGGCGGCCGGGATTGAGGTCCTTTATGATGACCGTTCGGAGCGCGCCGGGGTGAAGTTCAACGATGCGGACCTGGTGGGGATGCCGATGCGGATCACGATTGGAGATAAGTCATTGAAGGAAGGCAAAGTAGAGTTAAAGGCCCGCTGCGAGCAGGCGCTTGAACTGGTTTCTGAGGAAGAGGTCGTTGCGGCTGTTGAGAAGATGGCGGAACGGCTCAGATAGCTCAGAATTGAGTTGCGCGATAAGTGCTTGGTTGTTATATTCTTAGGTTCGGCGAGTGGGCCGGGGCCCACTCTTTTCTATAATTGTTGTGTGAATGAGTTGTTGCGTGAATGGACAGACTGAAAAAGCAAATCGCCGACCTGGTAGGAGAACTCCTGGCGGCACAAGCATGCGAACTGGCCGACGTGGTGGTCTCACGGTACAAAAACAAGGCTACCGTGCGCGTGTTTGTATACGCCCGGGGGGGAGTCTCGCTTGACCGCTGCGCTCATCTCTCGAGCACGATTGGCGATATTATTGACGGAACCGATTTGTTCCAGGACGGTTATACTTTGGAGGTGTCGTCTCCGGGGCTTGATCGGCCTCTGACCACGGCTCGGGATTTCAGCTACCGGGTCGGAGAGACCATTCGAGTTGGATTTACTGATCCCTCCCGAAAGAACATAACAGCGCAGATCGTCGAGGCCTCGACTGACAGTGTTCTGATGCGCAATGAAGACGGCGAGTTCCGGGTCGGCCTGGACGAGATTGAAATGGCAAGAATCGTTTACTGACGGAGTTATACTCTATGGCGTATGACATGATAGAGGCGATGACGCTGATCGCCCGCGAGAAGAATATTGATTTCGACGCCGTGGTCGAGACTCTGGAGGCAAGCCTCCTTGCAGCGGCCAAGAAGAAATACGACTATACTGACAATATCTCGTTCAGGTTTGATCGGAAGAACAACGAACTGCTCATGATCGCCACCAAGAAGGTGGTTGACGCCGTGAACGATCCGAACGTGGAGATCGGTCTGGTCGAGGCCAAGGAAATAGATTCCTCCGCCGAGCTTGGTGATGACATCGAAATCTACATCGACTACGAGCTGGAATTCGGACGCAACGCCATTGCTTCGGCCAAGCAGATTCTTATCCAGAAGATTCGAGATGCCGAGCACGAGCGGATTTTCGGTGAATTCATCGACAAGGTGGGCACTATTAGCAGCGGCGTGGTTCAGCAGATCGAGAAGGGCAACGTCATTGTCAACCTGGGCCGCGCCGAGGGCGTGCTTCCGGTCAAGGAACAGATTCCCAGGGAGAAATTCCGCCAGGGGGATCGGATCCGCGCGTATATTCTCGACGTTCAGTCGATGCCGCGTGGTCCCCAGATCACCCTGTCCCGCGTCTGCAATGACTTCCTGTGTGCCCTGTTTGCCATTGAGGTGCCGGAGATCTACGAGAAGGTGATCGAGATCAAGGAGATCGCACGCGAGCCCGGTGAGCGGGCCAAGATCGCCGTGTACTCCTCGGATGATCGGGTGGACCCGGTCGGGGCGTGCGTCGGAATCAAAGGCGTGCGGGTACAGTCGATTGTGCGCGAGCTCAGCAACGAGCGGATTGACATCGTGCCGTACTCCTCCAATTCGGAGGTGTTTGTCACCCGGGCCCTGGCGCCGGCCAAAGTCGTGCATATCGACGGTTTCGAAATCGAAAGGAAAATGACGGTTGTCGTGGAAGATGAGAAGTTGTCGCTGGCCATCGGCCGAAACGGACAGAATGCCCGGCTGGCCTCCAAGCTGACCGGGTGGAAGATCAATATCCTGTCGGAGACCGAGTACAACGAGTCAAAGCGGCGGGAAGCGGAGATGCTGGTGCCGATCGGACAGCTCGAGGGCGTCGGCGTGAAGCTTCGGGACCGCCTCATCGAGGCCGACATCAGTTCCGTTCAGCGATTGGCGCAGACCTCACCCGGGACCTTGATGAAGATCGACGGCCTGGGGCCAAAGACGGCCGAAACGCTGCTGGAGCGGGCCAAGGCGCTGGTGCAACAACTCGAGAAAGAGTACGAGCAGCGCAAAGCTGAGAATCAGGTCCAGGAAGAGGGCAAGGGAGTCGAAGAGGAGAAGCTTCAGGAAAGCGACGTGTTCGAGGACGACAAGGACTACGTTACCGAGGAAGATGACGTCCCGGAGGCGGCGGCTCCGGACTTTGAAGGCATCGAAGGAGATAGCAAGGCATCGGAGTAGCAATCGCTGCTGATCCGGATGTGGAAATGCCGGGCATGGATCGTAAGGGAGGTGATTACTGATGGCAAGTAAGTCACGACGAATCTACGAAATCGCAAAGGACTTCAGAGTGTCTTCACAGGCTCTGGTGAAGATCCTCAGGGAACTGGGCTTCAGCCCGAAGTCGCACATGTCGGTGGCTACCCCCGAAATGATCTATGCGGTAAACAAGAAGTTCGCTGAAGAAAAACGTTCTGCTCGAAGGGACATGGAGCAGAAAAAGGTGGCCAAGGAAAAGAAGGAGGCCAAGGACAAAGGGGCCGTCAAAGAACCTGCCGTCGCGGGAGTGAGCGGTATCAGGGTTACGGGCGGCGGCTCCATGGTTACGGGCGTTGTTCGCCGGCTGGAGAGGAAGAAGAAGAAAAAAGAGCGGCGGCGCAAGAAGGAACGGCGCAGGGTGGATACTGCCGCCGTCTCGCGCAGCTTCAGAGCCACCATGGCCGTTCTCGACGGGAGCCGCCAGAAGAAAAGGCACCGTCGGACGGCCGCCGACAGCCAGGTCAGGGACGGCGAGGGCGGCAACATCATCAGAGTCAACGAGTATATGTCGGTGGCGGAGTTGGCCAATTTGATGGACACCAAGGCCGTCGAGGTCATCGCCAAGCTGCTCGAACTGGGTATGATGGCTACCATCAACCAGCGCCTCGATATTGACAGCATAGAAATGGTAGCCTCCGAATTTGGATTTGACGTCGAGATCGTCAAGGAAATAGGCGAATCGGCCAGGCAGCCGGAACACGACGAGTTTCTGGTCACCCGTGCTCCCGTGGTCACCGTCATGGGCCACGTTGACCATGGCAAGACCTCCCTGTTGGACTATATTCGCAAGACCAACGTCGTGGCCGGTGAGGCGGGCGCAATTACTCAGCATATCGGGGCCTACGAGGTTCGTCACGGGGACAGGCGCATTGTTTTCCTGGACACGCCCGGCCATGAGGCCTTTACGGCCATGCGGGCGCGAGGCTCCCAGATTACGGACATCGTCGTGATCGTCATAGCAGCCGATGAAGGGATTAAACCCCAGACAACAGAGGCAATTGATCACAGCCGGGCGGCAGGTGCGCCCATCATTGTTGCCATCAGCAAGATTGACAAGCCGGGGGCCAAAGTGGACGAAGTGAAGTCGCAACTGGCCAATCATAATCTGCTGGCGGAGGAGTGGGGTGGCAAGACGATAGCCGTCAATGTCTCGGCTAAGACGGGCGAAGGTATTGACAAGCTCCTCGACATGATCCTGTTACAGGCGGAGGTGCTGGACCTCAAGGCGGACCCGTCGATTCGCGGTCAGGGGGTCGTGGTTGATGCACGTCTGGAGCGCGGCCGCGGGCCTGTGGCCACCGTGCTCATCCAAAAAGGGAAGTGTAAGATTGGCGATCCCATTGTGGCCGGGATCTACAGCGGCCATATCCGCACCCTGACCGATGATCGGGATCTGAAGCTGGAGGACGTGGGTCCGGCGACACCGGCTCAGGTCACGGGGCTGTCCGGCGTGCCGCAGGCTGGTGACTCGTTTCTTATCGTCAGAAACGACCAGGAGGCCAAGGAGATCACGCTCAGGCGCGGCCAGGTAAAGCGCGAGCACGAATTCCGGCGGACCCATGGCCCGGTCTCTCTGGACCGGATTTACAACCAGATTCAAGAGGGACAGATCAAGGACGTGCGCCTGATAATCAAGGGCGATGTTGACGGTTCGGTCGGAGTTCTTGCCGATACGCTGGGCAAGATTGCGACGGAAGAAGTCAAGACGAACATCATCCACAGCAGCGTCGGTGCGATCACCGAATCGGACGTCGTTCTCGCCGCGGCCTCGGATGCTATCATAATCGGGTTCCACGTCTCCCCGGATCCTCGCGCGCGGGAGATGGCCCGGCGCGAAAACGTCGACATTCGACTGTACGATGTTATCTACGAGGCCGAGGATGACGTCAAGAAGGCACTGGAGGGACTGCTGTCTCCGGATATCACGGAGAAGTTCGTCGGGCTGGCCGAGGTCCGAGACACCTTCCGGATTCCCAGGGTAGGGATGATTGCCGGGACCTACGTGAAGGAGGGCCGGATCAGCCGCAAGGACAAAGTAAAGCTTACCCGCGACGGCAAGATCGTCTATACCGGCAGTATTTCCTCACTGAGGCGGTTCAAGGAGGACGTGCGCGAGGTCAGAGAAGGGTTCGAGTGCGGGATCGGCATCGAGAACTTCAACGACATCAAGGTGGGCGACATTATTGAGGCATTTGAAGAGGTGGAAGTTGCCCGGACGCTTGCTTAGGGTAGCCCGGCACGGGCCGGGGGAGCATAGCGGTGCGTACGTGGCGGTCCCGCCGTTCGGTTCGCCGGAGGACGGGCAATTATGAGACAGTTTAGGCGCTCCGACCGGCTGAACGCACAGATCCTGCGTGATATCTCGCAGTTGCTTGACCGGGAACTGGGCGGGATTGCAGGCGGGATTACGACGTTCACGGCGGTTCGGCTTACCTCCGATCTCCGCTATGCCAGGGTGTTTTACTCTTTCCTCGGTGACGATGAGGGTCGGCAGGAGGTGGAGAAGTTCCTTGAGCGGCAACGCGGCCGGATTCGTTCGCAGATCGGGCGGAATTTGCATATGCGCCATATTCCGGAACTCGTGTTCAAGTACGATCCAACCGTCGAGCAGGGAATCAGAATCGAGAAATTGCTCGATGACGTCAAGCACGGGCGCCAGGGAGAATAAGCACATCTTGCAGCAGGCGACGAAAGTGAAAGACCGCATTCGGGAGATCGTTGATCGAGGCCGCAAGGTCATAGTGGTGTCGCACATTGACCCCGACGGTGACGCCGTGGGAACTGAACTCGCGTTTGGCGCCTACCTGGCTGATCTGGGTAAAGAGGTTCACCTGGCCCTCGATTCGCAGGTTCCCGAGAAGTACCTGTTTCTGCAGGGGGTGGAGCGTATCATGCGCGTGGACTCCCTGCCCGCGGATTTCACGGCCGATACGGCCATAGTCCTCGAATGCCCCAGCCGGGATCGCCTCGGCAGAGCAACCCGTCTCCTTGGCCGGGACACGGTTGTTGTCAGTATCGATCATCATCGCGGCAGCACGGAATTCGGAGACGTCAACTGGGTGGACATCGAGGCCTCCTCGGTGGGGGAAATGGTGTACGAGTATTTCCGGCACGTGGGGTATAGGCCGAACGCCGGGGTTGCTGAACAGCTGTACACGGCCGTATTGACCGATACCGGAAGGTTCCGGTACGCTTCGACCTCGGCCCGTACGATGGCTATCGCCGGTGAGTTGATTGCGGCCGGGGCCGATCCGCGAAGGGTCTGTGATCACGTCTACTACAACCTGCAGCCTTCGACGATGAAGCTTATGGGCAAGGTGCTCAACGGCATTGAGTTTCTTGGCGACGGCAGGATCTGCCTGATGACCATGACCAACGACATGGTACGGCAGGCGGGGGCACTGCATTCGGAGTCGGACGGCCTGGTCGATTACACGCTTTTTAACCAGGGGGTCCAGATCGGTGCCCTGCTGAAGGAAGTGGATGCCGCGCATACCAAAGTGTCGCTGCGGTCCAATAACGGGGTTGACGTTGCGGCCATTGCCGCCGTCTACGGCGGGGGCGGCCATTTCAACGCCGCCGGGTGCACTATACCGCTGCCGCTCGGGAACGCAAAGGCGGAGTTGGTCAGGCGTCTGTCAGAGGCAAATGATGACGCGCAGTGATCATTTTCATGGAGTCCTGCTGCTTAACAAACCACCGGGCATATCAAGCCACGATGCGGTGATTCGTGTGCGGCACATAGCCGGGCAGCGAAGCGTGGGTCACTGCGGCACGCTTGATCCGCTGGCCGAGGGTCTGCTGGTTTTATGCTTCGGCCGCGCCACCAAAGCGTCTCGTTTCCTGACCGAATGTGACAAAACGTACGACGCGGTGGTTCACCTCGGGTTGACATCGACGACTTACGATGCCGAAGGGCTGTCGCCGGATGCGGTGGCGAACGATGTTTCGTCATTGAACGCCGAGCGGATCAGCCGCGTGCTGGCTCAGTTCGAGGGCGCCATTCGACAGAAGGTGCCCGTTTTCTCGGCCGTGCGCATGCACGGTAAGCGGCTGTACACGCTGGCCCGCCGGGGCGAAACGGTGGAAACTCCGGAGCGAGAGGTGATTGTCAGGCGTATCGAGCTGCTGAGCTATGACGAGCCGTACTTGCATATCAGGGTGGAGTGCACGAAGGGTACGTACATCCGGACGCTTGCCCACGGGATCGGCGAGCGACTCGGTTGCGGGGCGTACCTGTCGCACTTGAAACGTATCGGGATCGGGCACCTCCGGCTTGAGGACGCGTTGACACTTGATGAGATTGCCGAACGTGCCGCACGCGGCGGGCTGCAGGAGTGTCTTCTGGCGCTGGACGAGGTTCTGCGGTACGGCGCCGTTACCGTGAGCGAGGAATTCGGCCGGGTGGTTGCGACGGGCCGACAGCTTTGCCGGGAAGACGTGGTCACCGTCGAAGGATCTTTCTCGGCCGGTGACAGGATACTGCTCAAGAACGGCAACGGGGCCGTTCTGGCCATCGGCATGGCCGGCGTCGACTCCGGCGGTTTTAACGGCGACTCCGACCGGCAATTGTTCAGATACGTGAGAGTGCTGAATTGACTGTGGAATTCATTCGAGGTCTGAAGGACTTCCGACTCCCGGAGGGGAGACGGACAATCGTCACGGTGGGAACGTTTGACGGCATCCATCGCGGGCATCAGGAGATCTTTCGACGGGTCAGGCGGGCGACGGCCGAGTCGGACGGTGAGACCGTGCTGATAACCTTTCACCCGCACCCCAGGGTTCTCGTCAGTCCGAGCAACGTGCCGATGCTGCTGACCACGATCGAAGAGAAAGAGAAGTTCGTCCCGGACTATTTCGAGGGCCGCGTGCTGGTTCTGGAATTCAATGAGACGCTGAAGAACATGAGCGCCGACCAGTTCGTCAAGGACATATTGGTTGAAAAAGCTCACGTCAGAAGGCTGATCGTCGGCTACGACCACGGGTTCGGCAGAAATCGCGAGGGCACTATTCCGGCCCTTCGAGACCTGGGCGAGAAACACGATTTTTCGCTGGAAGTCGTCGACCCGGTCTTCTACGGCGGTGTGCCGGTATCGTCGTCACGCATCCGGCGAGCCATGACCGAGGGGCAGTACGCGGAGGCCGTGGACCTCCTGGGGCATGACTATGCCATTTCCGGCCGGGTGGAGAGCGGCATTGGTCTTGGTCGCAAGATCGGATACCCGACCGCCAACATCCAGTACGGTCCGCGCAAGCTGCTGCCTCCGCAGGGTGTCTATGCCTGCTGGGCGGAGGTGGCCGGGCAGGACTGGTGCGGCATGCTCTTCGTGGGACAGAACTACTTCAACCCGGTTCAAACGGTCACCGTTGAGGTCAACCTTTTCGATTTCGACCGGGAGATTTACGACGAGGAAATCGTGGTTTACCCCACGCGTTTCATTCGGGGGAATCAGCGGTTTGCTTCCACCGAACTGCTGGTCCAGCAAATTGAACGAGATAAAGGAAGTGTTATGAAGATCGTACGTAAGGGAGAAAAGCAATGCCAGTAAGCAAGGACCGGAAGGCGGAGATTGTACAGCAGCACCGCCTTCATGAGGCGGACACGGGTTCGCCGGAGGTACAAATCGCGCTCCTGACGGAGCGAGTCAACCATCTGACGGGGCACATGCAAGAGCACAAGAAGGATTTTCACACCCGCCACGGGCTGCTTAAGCTCGTCGGTCAGCGCCGTCGTATGCTTGATTACTTAAAATCGAGAGACATCGGGAGCTACCGTGACGTTGTGAACCGGCTCGGCCTCAGACGATAGTTACTTAACAGGAAGATTGTATGTCACACAAAGTTGAATTTGAACTTGGCGGTCGCACGATGATCATTGAGTGCGGCAAGATGGCCAGGCAGGCTAACGGCGCTGTTACCGTCCGTTACGGCGATTCCATGGTTATTTCGACGTGCTGTTCCGGTCCGGACCCGAGAGAGGGTCTGGATTTCTTTCCGCTTACGGTCGAATACCGGGAAAAAGCTTATGCCGCGGGCAAGATTCCCGGCGGTTTTTTCAAGCGCGAAGGCAGACCTTCGGAGAAAGAAGTTGTCTCGGCGCGTATTATCGATCGGCCGATCCGGCCGTTCTTTCCTGATGATTTTCAATCCGAGACGCAGTGTATTTCGTACATCGTCTCACACGATCAGGAGAACGATACGGACATGCTCGCCCTGGTCGGCACCTGTGCGGCCATCGCCGTCTCTGACGTGCCGTTCCAGAAGATCCTGGCCGGCGTTCGGGTGGGGCGTATTGACGGCGCCTTCGTAGTCAACCCGACTTTGAGCCAGTCGGAGCAGAGCGATATTCAGATTGCCATGGCCGGTTCGGCGGACAGCATTGTCATGGTCGAAGGCGGAGGCAGAGAAGTCTCCGAGGACGACGTCATCGAAGCGCTCCTGTTCGGCCATGACTGCATCAAGACGATTGTTGCCCGGATTGACGAACTGCGTGCCCAGTGCGGCAAGGAGAAGTTCGAATATACGCCCGTGGTCCAGGATGAGACGCTTGCGGCGCGGGTCAAGGAGTTGGCCGGCGAGAGGATCGACGAGTACAACCACGAAGCGGACAAGGAAGCCCGCCGCGACGGCAAGAGGCGTCTCGAGCAGGAGATCAAGGAAGCCCTGGCCGAGGAGTTCCCCGAGCAGGAGAGGCCAATCAGGGCGATTTTTCACGATCTGGACGCCGCCTCCATGCGGCGGATGATTGTCGACTCAGGGCGGCGCATAGACGGCCGCGAGCCTGATGCCATTCGGGAAATCACCTGCGAGGTCGGCACGCTGCCGCGAACGCACGGCTCGGCGCTGTTTACCCGCGGTCAGACGCAGGCGCTGGTGGCCGTCACGCTGGGCACCAAGATGGACGAGCAGCGGCTCGACGAACTCGAGGGCGAGTCCACCAAGAGTTACATGCTGCACTACAACTTCCCGCCGTTCAGCGTCGGTGAGGTCAGGCCGATCCGAGGTACCTCCCGCAGGGAGATCGGCCACGGGGCGCTGGCCGAACGCGCCCTGCTTCCCGTCATCCCCTCGGAGATCGACTTTCCGTATACGGTGCGGCTGGTGTCTGACATTCTCGAGTCGAACGGATCCTCCTCCATGGCCACCGTGTGCGGAGGTTCTCTGTCCATGATGGACGCCGGAGTGCCCATCAAGACCGCCGTCGCTGGGATCGCCATGGGCCTGATCAAGGCCGAGGACAACGTCATCATTCTGACGGATATACTCGGCGACGAGGACCATTTCGGCGACATGGACTTCAAGGTGGCCGGGACGGCCGACGGGCTCACGGCCATCCAGATGGACATCAAGATCGCCGGCCTTGACATCGAAACGATGCGCCTGGCCCTGCAGAAGGCCCGCGTGGCCCGCCTGGCCATTCTGGACAAGATGAACGCCGTTATCGACAAGCATCGCGACCAGCTTTCGGAATATGCCCCCAGGATACTGTCCTTCTATATCAATCCGTCCAAGATCGGTGAGGTCATCGGTCCCGGTGGCAAGGTTATCCGTGCCCTGGTAGAGGAGACGGGGGCGAAGATCGACATCGAGGACGACGGCAAGGTGCTGATCGCCACGACTGATGCGGAAGCCGGCCGGGTCGCCATGGCCCGGATACAGGCGATAGTCGAGGAGCCCGAGGTTGGCAGAGTGTACGACGGCGTTGTCACCAGGATCACCGAGTTCGGCGCGATCGTGCAGATCCTGCCCAACTCCGACGGTCTGGTGCACATATCGGAACTCGACGTGCAACGGGTCCGGGCGGTCGAAGACATAGTCAGCATCGGTGATCACATCAACGTCAAAGTCCTTGACGTTGACGGTGATCGTGTACGGCTCTCACGTCGCGCTACGCTTACGGACGAGCCAAAACCGCCGAGTCAACGCAGCCAGCCGCCACGCTCAGGCCGGGGCGGCCGGCCCGAGCGCCCCAATCAGCGCCGGAGGTACACCAAGACGAAGGACTGACGTCCCCGTACTGGCGACCATGGCGAAACCGGCGTCCGGCAACGAGAACGGCGTGTACCGCAAGACAACGCTGAAGGATGGGCTGAGGGTAGTCACGGAACAACTGCCCTCGGTTCGTTCGATCTCCATCGGTGTCTGGGTGGACGTGGGATCGCGAAACGAACGGCCGGAAGACAGCGGGCTGTGCCACTTTCTGGAGCACATGGTGTTCAAGAAAACCAGGAAGCGGTCGGCCAGGCAGATAGCGGCCTCGCTGGAGTCGATCGGCGGCTCGCTCAACGGGTTTACCTCGCGTGAGCAGACGTGTTTCACGGCGCGGATACTCGACGAGCATCTGGCCGAAGCAATTGACGTCCTGGCGGACCTTACCTGCAACGCCTCCATAACCGCGGCTGATATGGACAAGGAGCGCCTTGTCATTTGCGAGGAGATCAAGGAGTCCCTGGATACTCCTTCGGATCACATCCACGATCTTTTTGCGCGGTCTTTCTGGGGTGAACACCCGCTTGGCCAGCCGATCATGGGCTCGCTGGAAAACGTCATGAATATGACGCGCTCGCGGATGAAAGCTTTCCGGAAGCGCAACTACCGGGCCGGTTCGGTCCTGGTCGCGGCCAGCGGGGCAGTCTCTCACAACCGCCTGGTGCGGCTGGTTCGCCAGAATTTCACATTCCCCGAGGGTTGCCACGAAACTCCCGAAGGCTACTGGCGAAGCCGTGACAAAGCTGTATCCGTCACCGACAACGACAGCAAACAAACCCACCTTTGTCTTGGCTTTCCGGGTTTCAGTTACGGCGCGAAAGAGAAGCTGTCCGCATTGGCCCTGAGCGCGTACCTCGGCGGCGGTATGTCGTCGGTTCTGTTTCAGAGGATACGCGAGGAGCGCGGGCTGGCTTACTCGGTGTATACCTACAATGACCTGTACCGCGACAGCGGCGTTTTCGGGGCTTACCTGGGTACGGACAGTGAACGGCTGGCGCAGGCATTCGAGGTCGTTTTGCGGGAACTGAAGCGAATCAAGAAAAAGCGGCTCACCACCTCGACTCTCGCCAAAGTGAAAGCCCAGATCAAGGGTCATCTGACCCTGAGCCTGGAGTCGACCTCAGCCCGGATGAGCCGCCTGGCCCGGCAGGAACTTGTCGGCAGCGGCTACCGGCCCTTGAAACAGTTGCTGCGCGAGATTGATCGCGTATCCTCCTCGGATATCCTTGACGCCGCAAACCGGATACTCGACGAGAACCGTATGGCTGTCGCGGTCCTTGGCCCGGCCGATGAAAACGTCTTCACCCAGGTTGCCTGAGGATCTCGAACGTCGACCGGGGTCGCCTCGCGTTTGCCCCAGAGCGCTCGTCTTCCACAAGATCATACCGCGCCTGGCGTGGGACTCCACCAACGTTTCTCCTCGCCGCTTTATCCGGTTGATGGATTACCTCTCCGGACTAGGCTACCGGTTTACCTCGCTGCAAGGGGAGAGATCCACGGCAGACCCGCACGGCCTGGCCATCACGTTTGATGACGGCTATAAACATCTGAGCACGGTTCTGCCGGATATGATCGAGCGGTTCGGCATTGAGCCCGTGGTGTTCATGCCGACTGCCTGGATCGGCAAGCCCAATCGCTGGGACTACAGCTACCGCCTCAGGAGCGTACCGCACCTGGATGGCAATGACGTACGTCAGTTAGCCTCGTGTGGCGTTCGCTTTGGTTCGCACGGTCATCGCCACCTTGACCTCACGCGCTGTTCCGCGGCAGAGCTGGCTGCTGAACTGAGCGACTCCAGACGCCGGCTCGAGGATATCCTGGGCGAGCGGGTGAGCACGGTCAGTTACCCCTACGGCCGCCACAACCGGCGCGTCCGTGACGCAGCGGCCGTGGCCGGGTACCACCTCGGCTTTACGATGCGATTCCCCACGCCAGGCGACCTGCCGCTGGCAGTGGGACGTCTCTCCGTCTATACCTGGGACAGCCGGCTGGCGGTGCTGCAGAAGATATCAGGCGGGCCGCTGGCGGGCCTGGAGCGGCTGAAGTCGCGCCTTGCGAACTCCCTGTCGGCCGGCAGCGACATCCTCAACAGAATGCGCCGTCACGGCTCAATCTGAGACCCCGACAGGCCGACAAACCAAAAATGTTGCCAAAGGTAATCCTTTTTGCTACTTTGACGCTTCACCGGGCAAGAGAGAGGTAGTGCGATGTCAGTGCAGGAAAAATCGTTTCGCAAGTACGATTTCAGGGCGATAGAGCAGAAGTGGCAGGCGCGGTGGGACAAAGACCAGCTCTTCAAGGCCGTCGATAAACCGTCCCACGACAAGAAGTTCTACGTGCTCGTGATGTTCGCCTATCCCTCCGGTGACATCCACATGGGTCACTTCCGCAATTACATCATCGGCGATGCGGTGGCTCGCCGGCAGATGATGCTCGGCAAACAGGTCCTGCACCCGTTCGGGTGGGACGCCTTCGGCTTACCGGCGGAGAGAGCCGCCCTCCAGCGGGGTATGCATCCTGAGAAGTGGACCATTGGCAACGTGGCTGCCTCGCGGAATACGCTCCAGAAGGCCGGTATCTCGTTTGACTGGTCGCGGGAAGTGACGTCATGCCTGCCGGATTACTACAGGTGGACGCAGTGGATGTTCGTCCAACTTTTCAAGAAGGGCCTGGCTTACCGCAAGCGGGGTTTTGTTAACTGGTGTCCGGAGGACAAGACGGTTCTGGCCAACGAGCAGGTTGTCCAGGGATGCTGCGAGCGGTGCGGAACCGTCGTCGAAAAACGCGACCAGATACAATGGTACTTCAAGATTACCGACTTTGCGGACCGGCTTATTGACGACCTGGACAAGCTGCCCGGCTGGCCGGAGAGCGTCAAGACCATGCAGCGAGAGTGGATCGGCCGCTCATACGGTCTTGAGGTTGACTTCACCATCGAGGATACGGGGGAGAAGCTGCCAATCTTCACCACCCGTCCGGATACCATTTATGGCGTGACGTTCATGGCGATTTCTCCGGAATCAGAAATTGTCGACAAGCTCAACATGGATCCGGAACACTCCACCAGGGTGGCCGAATACAGGAAGAAAGCTCTGCTCAGGTCCGACATTGAACGGGCGGCTCTCAGCGAGGAGAAGGACGGTGTCTTCACCGGCCGATACGCCGTGAACCCCTACAACGGTGAGCGCGTCCAGTTGTGGGTGGCCGATTACGTGCTGGCCGGCTACGGAACGGGCGCCGTGATGGCCGTTCCCGCTCATGACACCCGCGACTTCGCCTTTGCCGGAAAGTACGGCATCCCGATCAGGGTCGTTATCCATCCCGACGAGAAAACCTCGCTGGACCCGGCCGCGATGCCGGACGCCTTCGTCGAGTACGGTCCCATGGTGAATTCCGGACCGTTTGACGGCAAAGCGGGGCAGGAAGCCATCGACGCCGTCAGCGAATACGCCGAGACACGTGGATTCGGGCGGCGCAAGGTGAACTACAAGCTGAAAGACTGGTTGATCTCACGCCAGCGCTACTGGGGATGCCCCATCCCGATCGTCCACTGCGAGCGTTGCGGCCTGGTGCCGATCAACGAGAATGATCTGCCCGTTCTCCTGCCCTGGGTCGAGGACTACCAGCCCAGAGGCCGTTCGCCGCTGGCCGACGTTGCGGATTTCCTGGCCACTACCTGCCCCGCGTGCGGGGGAGAGGCCGAACGCGACGTCGACACCATGGACACATTCGTCTGCTCGTCCTGGTACTATCTTCGCTACGTCGATGCCAGGAACGACAAGGAGCCGTACTCCCGGGACAAGGAGAAAAGATGGCTGCCGGTTGACCTGTACGTGGGCGGCGTGACGCACGCCACTGGACACCTGATCTATTTTCGCTTTTTCCAGAAATTCCTGCACGATATCGGCTGGAGCGACTATGATGAACCGGCCAGCCACCTGTTCAACCACGGCCTGGTGCTGGATGCCGATGGCGAGGTCATGAGCAAGTCCAAGGGCAACGTGGTTTCGCCGCTGGCCCTGATGGAGGAGCGGGGCGTCGATATCGCCCGGCTGGCCATGTATTTTACCTCACCGTCGGATCGAGAGGTGCTCTGGAGCGAGGAGAGCGTGACCGGGGTCGAGAAGTTCGTCCTGAACCGGCTCTTCCCCGTCGTTCAGAAATATCGAGGCTCCAGGCCGGACTTAAAGCAACACTTTAAGCCGGAGCAGCTGTCGGCCGATGAACGGCGCGTCTATGTCAAACTTAACCAGACCGTCAAGAAAGTCTCGGAATCCTTTGACCGGCTTCAGTTTAACACGGCTATCGCCGCCCTGATGGAACTGATCCGGGATTATGACAGCGTACCGGATATCTCGGATGACGGGCTCAACGATATGGTCATACTCAAGACCATACTGCTGGTCGCCCCGCTGACGCCGCACCTGGCCGAAGAAATGTGGGAAACGGTCGGTTTCAAGGAATCGGTCTTCAAAGCCGGATGGCCGAATTACGATCCTGAAGCCGTGGTCGGAGATACTGTCCGGATAGCGGTGCAGGTTAACGGGCGTCTGCGGGATACCGTCACGGTAGCGGCAGGGTCGGAGCAAGCTGCGGTCGAGAAGGCTGCCCTTATGAGCGAGAAGGTCCAGAATCACATCGGGAATAAGGATATTGTCCGGAAGATCTACGTGCCGGGGCGACTGCTGAATATCGTGGTGAAGGGTTAGCGGCCAGGGAGCCTGCGCCAGGGGGCTTGGAAGGCCATTCTGTTAACATAATATATCTTATGGGACCATGCGCCCCGTCTTTCCATTGCCCTGAAAGCACCCCAACTCCCCCTTCCGCCCCCGGGACCGCGTACTCCTTGCCCGGGCAGCTTACCACTACTGACTATTAGACCACACGGAGAGGTTTTTAGTGAGACGACTCAGAAGGGAAACGCTCTTCCTGCTTACCACGATTGATGCCCCCGGGCTCCAACTTGCCTTCGGGTTCTGACACCGAAACTACAACTGGGCCAGGGCGGCCATTCGCCTGAAGCCCCAGTCGGCCAGCTTGCGGGCTTCGCGGAAGCGAAGTTTGTCTCTCGGCACACCCAGCACTACCACGGTGAGCCTCTCCCCTGCCGAGTTTCGAAGGATAGTCGCCAGACAGTGGTCCGCGGCTCGAATATAGCCGGTCTTGCCGGCGAGAACATCATACCGGGAATGGACCAGGAGATTGGTGTTGCTCATCGGGACGTACACGTTCTTCTTGTTCAGGATTTCCACGCGGTACTGCTTTTCGGACGTGATCCGGGCGATCAAGTCGTAGTCACGGGCATAGTGCAGGATTTTGGCCACTTCCTGGGCCGTCGAAACGTTCCTGGAATCCAGGCCGGTGGGTTCCTGAAAGTGAGTATGTTTCAGGCCCAGTGTCCGGGCCTTCCGATTCATGTCCTTTACAAACTCTTCGATAGTCCCGCAGGTGGCCCTGGCCAGGGCGCGAGCGGCCCGGTTATCCGAATTCATCAGTGCGGCGTGCAGGAGGTCACGAAGGGTGACTTCGTATCCAACCCGGAGCCGTGATCGTGAAGACCGCCGGGCGTCCTTGCCGGTGATGATCTCGGTCGAATCGAGACTGACCCCCTTGTCGATCACGACCATTGCCGAGACGAGTTTAGTAATCGAGGCAATCGGCCGCTGCTGATTCGGCTTGCGCGCGTACAGCACTTCACCGTTGTCATAGTTGACCACGAGGGCGGACTTCAGGTTAAGTGCGAGGCCCTTTGTGGCGGCGTGGTCGAAATCGAAGTGATAGGTCTGATCGACGGACGCCCACAGGCCCGAGTCGGAGCTTTCAACGAAGTGGACGGTGTTTGCCGAGAAAAAGACAAAGCCGGCCAGCAGCAGAAGGACTCTGGGCAATGTCGAGCGCTGAATCATTCCGGTCGTGCTCTCCTCGTCAGTACCTGACCCACCTGATCAGCTCCGGCAGCGTGGGCCGCTTGCCGTACATCAGAATGCCGACACGAAAGATCCGGCCGGTAACCCAGACCGTGCCTATCAAGGCCAGAACGATCAGGAGAAAGGCCAGCGCCCCTTCTGCGACAATGCCTGAAAAAAGCGAGTACTCCGCGACCGTGGGCGCTATGAATATCACCCGCATCAGCATCAGCGTGGGTGAGAACAACGGAATGAACGAGAGCACCAGCACCCAGGTGGCGTACGGGTCGCGCACAACAGCTATGCCGATGATCACCGGGAATATCAGGCTCAAGGAGATCGGCATGACGAAACTCTGCGCCTCCTTGTCGCTGTTGACAATCGCTCCGATCAGGGCAAAGAAGGTGGAATACAACAGGTACCCGGATATGAAGAAGAGAATGAAGAAGGTGACAATCACGGGATTAAAGGCTATGCGCTGCACGGCTGGCAAGGCCTGCGCGGCGGCGGCGCCGGTGCTGACGGATATCAATGCACCGATGACGACCCAGATAGCCACCTGCGTAAAAGCCGCCGCGCCCATGCCCAAAACCTTCCCCAGCATCAACTGAAACGGGCTGACGGACGAAACCAGTACTTCCACTATACGACTGTTCTTTTCTTCGATGACGGACCGCATGAGCACCGCGCCGTAGCCGACGATCATCATGTATATGATCATGACGAAGATCAGTGCGCCGAAATACTTGACGGTAAACGGGATCGACTGCCCCATGGTATCTCTCAAAACAAGATCGACACGTTCGGTCAGAGCCAGCACGGAATCTACGGGCAGGTTGATGTTGCTCAGCCGCAGGCGGTGTGCGGCGAGCACGTTCGACAGCCGGTATTCAAAGCGGCTCAGGGCGTTGAAATCGTCCGAGTTTGTCACCATGAAGACGTTGCTGTCGGCCAGGTGAGGATCCGGTTTGACGACAAGAAAGTACTTCAGCCCCTTGTCGGTCACCAACTGGGCAAGCGAATCGTATAGCACCTGGAAGCGCGCATCATCGTCGGCCGCGGGCCGAAAGATCCCGCGCACGCTGTACGAGGGTGTGTCCGTCCCCTTGAGCTTGTATCGTTGCAACGATTCAGCGAATTCCTCGGCAATCTCCATGCCGCTCTGGTCAATGACGGCGAGCTTTTCAGTAACCGCCGTCTCCTGCCTGGCGAGCATAGCAGGAAGCAGGATAAGCAGCCCCATGAAAACCGGTATGAGCAGTATTCCGATAATGAATGACTTCTTCTTGACGATCTGCGCGTACTCGCGCTTGAAAATGGCCAGGAACTTATACATGACCTTGCCTCCCGTTCTTATGAAGCTCGGCCGGGTCGACCTTGGCCATGTCGATGAAGATGTCGTAAAGCGACGGTTCCATGATTTCAAAACGGCGGACGGCTACTTTTTCGATCAGCGCCCTCAGGATCGTGTTCGGCAGTGCTCCGTCCTCCAGGCGGACTTCAATATAGTTGTTGAACTCGGTCATGGCCTGTACGCCGGGGAGGGACCTGATGAACGCGCCGTCGCCCTCGATGCCGATATGCAGGGAATTCTTGCCGAACCTCGCCTTCACCTCGGTGAGCCTGCCGTCAATGACCTTCTGACCGTGTGAAATCATGCAGATGTAGTCACACAGCTTCTCCGCCTGTTCCATGACGTGGGTGGAAAAAAGGATGGTCTTCCCAGCCCGTTTGAGTTCAAGGAGTATGTCCGTGATGAGTTCGATGTTCATGGGATCGAGGCCCGAGAAGAGCTCGTCGAGAATGATTATGTCCGGTTCGTGCAGGATAGTCGCGATAAACTGGAGCTTCTGCGCCATGCCTTTCGACAGTTCCTCGACCTTGCGCTCGCGATACTCCGACAGGCCCATGCGCTCAAGCCAGGGCCCGATCTGCTCGCGCGACTTCTTCGGAGGATACCCTTTAAGCTGCGCCAGGTAAGTGATTATCTCCTGAAGCTTCATTTTCTTGTACAGGCCGCGCTCTTCGGGAAGATAGCCAACGCAGTCCTTGAACGTGTCGTCCACCCTCCGACCGTCGAAATAGATTTCTCCGGCGTCCGGGGCGATGATGTTCATGATCATGCGAATGGTGGTGGTCTTCCCCGCGCCGTTCGGCCCGATGATGCCGTAGATGACCCCTTTGGGCACGTGAAGAGTCAGGTTGTCAACGGCGACCTTACCATCGTATTCTTTGCGCACATTTTCAAGCCGGAGGTACATTCGCAATCGCCTCTCACGTTTCGGGTACGAAACTACTATTGTTCTGCGGACATCGTCAACTAAAAAAGTGCTGATCGGCCGTGGCTACGACTCAAGGAGCTTGACGAAATCGACCGCGTTGCCGACGGCCTGTCCCAGGTGACAGTTGTTGAAGTAGACGTAAAGTCGACTGACCTTGGTCATCAACTTGCCTATCTTCCGGCGCCAGAGCTCGAGTTCCTCCTTCGAGTAGGTGTAATCGTACCGGAGTGGGCCGCCGTCCCACCACCGGTCGGCGTTGCGGCCGTGAAGCCGAACGTAGGCGGTGTCGGTCGTGGCGAACGAGTCCGGTGCGAGCAGGCCGGGGAGCTGCGGCTCGTCAACGCAGACGTAGCCTATCCCCTGTTTTCTGAGACGGTCATACATGGAGCGGTTGACCCAGCCGCTGTGGCGGAATTCGACGTACAGGCGGTGCGGCGCCACGGCGTCACGGCAGATGCTCACGTAATCCAGGGCGTCCGGGGAAAACTTGAACGAGTACGGGAACTGCGCCAGCAGCCCGGCGAGCTTGCCGGATTCCGCGAGCGGGCTGATGGCCTCGGCGAACCGGCCGGCGTCGCTGTCGAGATCCGTCCGCCGGTGAGTGAAGGACTGCGGCACTTTTACCATAAAGTCAAACCCGGCGGGCGCTTTCTTTACCATGTTGGCAAATACGGCGGGGTGCGGGATGCGATAGTAGGTCGTGTTTATCTCGACGGTCGGAAAGTGCCGGACGTAGTAATCGAGCATCTTGCCCTTGTCGATGGTCTGGGGGTAGAACGGGCCCCGCCAGTCGGCAAAGCTATAGCCGGATGTGCCCACGCGGATTCGCCCGTCACGGCTCCGGGGGGCAGGCGTGTCTGGCTGTATGCTCATAGGCCGCTTCTAATCACAGTTCCTCTACCGCTACTACGACCGAGTATTCAGCCGGTTGCGAGGTTTTTCAATCACTTTTTTTCCGGGCAGCCGTCGACGCGGGCCAACGCCCCGTGTGCGCCGGCTGGGCACATATTTCAACTGGTCAGCTTGAGAAAGTCGTTCAGCAGGAATTCCACTCGGCCTATGAACGTCGACATGCGGGACATGACGGTATATCCAAACGTCGTTCCGAAGAAGATCATCAGGAAGTAGGTGCCGATTCGCGCCGAAACGCCCAGCAGCCCGCGATGCTCGCGGCTAAAGTAGAAATAGGAAAGCGTGCTCAGCACACCGAGCAGCACGATCAGGCCGGAGAAATCAAACCAGCCGGATTCGCCCAGCAGCGGGACCACGGTGGCAGACATCTGCTTGAGTGTCCGTGCGTTCAGCATGGCGGGAATGGCCACGCCGGCGCCGGAGCCGATCAGCACGGCCATGGGGATTCGCGACAACCAGGTGGCCCGGCGCACGAATCGCGTGAACATCAGGAAACCGAGCACCAGTGGCACGACGAGCGGCCATTCGCCCTGCGTGAGTAAGGGCTGAAAAAGCAGATCCATCAGGCTGTTCGTCCACGTGATCACGAGAAAGTAGCCGATCGACACGCCGATCAGGATGGATTCGGCCATCCTGTAGACGGGATTGTCACGGTACAGAAACGTGAATATGGCCAGGGTCAGGACCCCGGCGACGACCGTGCCGATCTCCATCAGGCCTCCCTTCTCTTTGACCGCAAGCGAAAGTATATGACGTTGCCGATGATTATGAGCAGGATCACGTAGACGTGGGCCGCCGTCTGCGCGAGCATCGCCCGCGTGCCGCTCCCGCCGATTTCAATGAGCCCCTCGTATTCGGCGGCTCCGCGCAGGCCGCCCACCATGGCGTACATCTGCCCCGAGGCCAGGTAGGGATCGTACGTCGTCACCATGGCCGCCGTGACGAACGCCGACACGCGCACGCCGTAGCGTGCCCCGGCGTACTCTATCCAGTGTGTCGTCAGGGAACCGTCGGCAATCGAAACGACCCCGGCAACGTCATCATAATTCGAAATCCCCGAAAGGAGAGGCAGCGCGCCGTATTCATTGCCGCTGTAATCCTCCGGATATGTCTTGGATAAGGACTCGCCCATGGAGAGTATCGCGGCGATATACTGTGGCTTGAATCCCAGATGCACGTAATCGGTGCCGTATTTGAGTCCGTACTCGTCGGCTGTCTGAGACATAAGGCGATAGCCGATGCCGGTCCCCTCGGCCAGCAGCGAAACGCCGATCAGCCGGAGCCCCCTGGACATGGCGTGTCGAAGGAAAGCCTGCGCCAGCGGCGCTATTTCGGGCAACGAGGATGCCTCGTGGTCGAACGACACCATCAGCACTGTGCCGGCCGGGAGTGAATCAAGATACCCGTACATGCGTTCGGTATCGGCGGAAGGCACGACGGCGGGCCTGATACCGAGCAGCATGGTTACGGTGACCACGGCGATCAATCCGAGGAACGCCCAGTGTCGGCCCTGGAGGCGCATCACGAGTCACTCCCCAGCCAGGTCCGTTCCAGACCGAGCAGAACTCTGAGCGAGGTCGTCAGGGAGCCCAGGCCGATGCCGATAAGGATGGCCCGCCGGGCCGCCATGGACGGAGCGTCGCGAACCCACTCGGCGACATCGGAGAACTCCGCGAAGAGGACGTCACCCAGGTCGGAGCGACTGATAAGCGTCAGCAGCGCGGAAACGAGCAGGACGGTGGCCGGCACGGAGCGGGCGCGAAAGCCGCGCAGCGAAGCCGAAGCGACAAAGAAGGCCAGCAGCGCGAAGACGGTCGATTGCATGGGCACCTGCACGTAGTCAAACACCCATATGAACGGGGAATCGCCCTTTATCCCCCACACCAGCGCGAGAAAAGGCATGCTGAACAATCCGACCAGGCTGGCTATCCGGTATGGGCGGTCGCTTCCCCGTGCAATCGCCCCCAGGTTGAATCTGGCAAAACTCACCACTCCCACCAACAGGGCAAAAGCGAAAATGATCTGCCAGTATCCGCGCAGCACCGTTTCATTGATGGCACCGGCGATGGGATGCCCGGAGAAATACACGGCAAAGAGGGTGAATCCGAAAAGACCACAGACGATCTGCGGGAACCGGCGCCGCATCAGAACCTCCACCAGCCCGAGGTCGGGTCTATGGTTGCCCACAAAATCGCGCCGACAAGAAATATCGCGATCAGGATTTTCAGGACGTCCTGCGCTCTTACCGAGGCCAGGATCGAGGCATCCTGTGAGAGGTAACCGGACGCCGCGAAAACCTCCTCGCCGATCAGCGTGTAGTCACAGGCCACAATGAAGAAGGCCAGTTGAATGGTGGAGTCGGTGCCCGCGATCTGGATGGCCCCGACCGTGTTGCCGACCTCCGCAAGAATGAGCGATTCGGCCTCAAAGGTGCCCAGCAGGAAGATCGACGCGGGCTTCAGCCGGGTTATCATCCCCTCTACGGCCGCCGCGTAGCCGAACTGCGACGACGACACGTAGCAGATGTCGTCTTCGGAGAAGCGGTCACCCTGCCCTGCCCGGGCGTAGCTTTCCCGAACCACTTCCTGGGCGACGGCCATAATGACCGGGTCGTGCGTGGGGAAAACAAGGCGGCAGTCGTACTGCGCCGTCTTTTCCGCGATGTGACTGAGGATATTCAGAGACGCGATGGTGGTGGGTCGCTGAATGTCTCCCCCCCACCCGGGCGTGTACAGGACGGGGCGGGCCATCTCGGTGGCGCGCCCGACGGCCTCCTCGACCGCTTTCAGGCCGGCAATCTCCCGCATCTTGAATGGCCGCCCGGTTCGTGCACGGTGCATTGTGTAAAGCACAATTGCGATTGAGATGATTGCACAGATCAACACCGTTGTACGGCTGGTGTCAAACCACGCCCCGCCGCCGGCCAGGAGCAGGTAAAGACCAGGGAAAAACATTGCTGCCAAACAGCGGCGCGGTTTTCGGGAAATCAACTAAAAGATTTCTTGTTGACCGGCACCGGCAACGGATATATTAACCGACTGTTACGAACAACACCCGACAGAGACGGAGGAGCCATCCGCCATGTATAGAATCGTTTTCGCTGCCGCCTTTCTGGTACTGCTCGCTTTCGATATGCCCGACTGCAAAACGACCCTTACCTGGTGGCAGTTCTGGACTGATCCCGACGTGAAGCCCGCCATAGACGCGATCGTGAGTGATTTCGAGAAGGCCAACCCCGATATCGAGGTCAAGCTGACCGACCTGACGTGGGCCAACGGGCATGAGAAGATCGTGATTGCCTTTTCCTCGGGGTCAGGACCGGACGTTGTGGAACTGGGCTCGGACTGGATCGCCCAGTTTGCACAGACCGGACACCTGTCCGACATTTCCGATCACGTCACCTCCGACAGCGCCGAATTCCAGGGCTGGGGGATGGCTACATACGATGGCAGGGTGTTTGCGCGGCCGTGGATCCTCGGCACGCGAGTTATGTTTATCAACCGGGACTTGCTTTCCTGGGGCGGCTTCAACAAAGATTTTGTGCCGTATGACTGGGAGAAGTTCAGATTCACCACCAGGCGAGTGCGCAAGCTCAGTCCCGATATCTATGGCTGGGGTTCGAACACGGCGGAAAAGCACCGCCTGTATAAGAAATTCCTGCCCTTCTTCTGGTCCAACGGGGCCAAGATCTTCACCGAGGACGGCGAGTATTGCATCGTGTCATCCGACAAGGCGATCGAGGCGTTGACGTTCTACAAACTGTTGCATGACTCCTGCGGATACGTGGCCGACCAGCGGGGGATTGAGGATGCCTTCCTGGATGGAAAGATCGGCTTCATTATCTCCGGAGACTGGCTGCTCAAAAGGATTGCGCTTGAGAATAGGGACATAGACTTCGCCGTGACCAACATTCCGGGACCGGCCTTCCCCGGCAAGTCGTTCCTGGGGGGAGAATTCCTCGCCATAAATGAAGCCTGTGAGAACAAAGAGGCCGCCCGGAAGTTAATTAACTTCGTTACTTCGCCGGAAAACCAGGTGCGGTTCTGCAAAGCCAACTACTCAGCCAACCCCTCCAGTCTCGAGGCCCAGGAGGATCCGTACTTCGCGGACAACGAGTACTTTCAGGCGTTTATCCGGCAGATACGTTCGGCCGTGCATCCCCCGGTCGACCCGGACTGGGTGTACATCGAGGACATCATTGAAGAGGCCGTGGAGGACGCCCTCTTCGGTTCCGGTCTGCCCGCGACGGCCCTGAGGGAAGCCCAGATAAAAATCGCAAAGCTGAAGAAGAAATGAGCCCGAAGTCAAAGACGGCGCTGCTCCTGGCGTCCCCCTGGGTTCTCACCTTCCTGCTCTTCTGGCTCCTCCCTCTGGTATACTCGTTTGTCATCGGGTTCACCGACTACGAACTGCTGAAAGGCTCTCACTGGGTCGGGCTGGCCAATTACAGGGAGCTGTTCTCGGATGCGGAATTCATAGGCTCGATCAAGAACACCTTCATTTTCGTCCTGGGTACCATCCCTGTTACGACCGTGCTGGCCTTGGGCATGGCGTTGCTGGTGAACCGTCAGTTCAAAGGGCGGGGCGTTTTCCGGGCCGCGTACTTCGTACCGTCAATAACCTCGATGGTGGTGGTGGCGCTCATCTTCATCAACCTGTACGCACGAGGCGGCTACGTGGCGATCCTGGCAAGAATGGTGGGGCTGGCGCCGCCGCCGCATGGTTTCCTCTATGACGGCAGGACGGCCTTGTACTCGATCATGGCCATGGACGTGTGGATGTCGGTCGGCTACTATATGCTGATCTTCCTTGCCGGCCTGAAGGCGATTCCGGACGAGTTGTACGAGGCCGCCGAGATCAGCGGCGCCTCACGAGTCCGCCGGTTGTTTTCCATTACGCTGCCCCTGCTCAGGCCCGTGATGCTGTTTATCCTGGTCATCAATTCCATCAAGTCGTTCCAGGTCTTTGTCGAGATATTCGTGATGACGAAGGGCAAATTCGACACCTCCACCGTGGTCTACTTCGTGTATGAGACCGGTCTTGCCACGGCCTTCCGTCTGGGTTATGCCTCGGCGGCCGCTTACGTGCTGTTCGTGATAATCGCGGTGTTTTCACTGGTGTACTTTGCGCTCCTGCGCCGGAGGCGGATTGCATGGTGAGCCAAACCGGGAGATTCGGCGCCGTCATCAGGTACGGATTCCTGACCGGGTTGCTGGTCGTAATGGTCTTTCCCCTGGTCTGGATGTTCCGGGTGGCCCTGGCGGAACCCGGCAGCAGCATCGGCAGCGAGATTCTTGCAAGTTCAAGTATAACTTTAGATAACTTTACGGACTTATTTGCCAGGGCTAACATCGGCCGACCACTGTTCAATTCGCTGTTTGTCGGTGTGACCGTGACGCTGGGCAACATCCTGTTCTGCTTCATGGTTGCATATTCGCTGGCCCGTTACCGGTTCCGGTCCGGGAAACTGCTTTTTGTGACAGTAGTTGTGGTGCTGATGATTCCCGCGCACATTACGATCATCCCGTTGTACGCCCTGTGCGTCAAAGCCGGGGTATACAACACGTACTGGGCTCTCATTCTCCCCTGGCTGGTCAACCCGATAGGCGTATTTCTCGTCAAGCAGTATGTCGAATCGATCCCCCCGGCCATGGAGGAGGCTGCACGCATCGACGGCGCCGGTGAACTGCGCATTTTGTTCCAGGTCGTGATGCCCTTGTGCAAGCCGGCCCTGGCGGTGCTGGCCATTCAGGTCTTCTTTACTAACTGGAATTCGTTCCTGTTCCCCTACATTCTCACCCTGGACGAGGGTTTGCGCACCCTGCCGGTGGCCCTGGCTCTCTACCAGGGACACCAGGCGATTGACTGGCAGCACCTGATGGCCGGCTCGGCTGTTGCCGTGATTCCCGTCCTGGTCCTTTTTGTTTTCATGCAGCGCCAGATAGTGTCCGGCATCACGGCCGGGGCTGTAAAACAGTAGTGGGCTTTTCAGGGTTTTTTTTGTTGCGCAGACCGGCCTCGTCCTCTACCTTTTCCGCCGAAATCGAGTTTGGAAGCGATTCCCGGAAAGAAAGGATTCTGCACAAATGGCGAAAACGATCCTGGCACTTGCGGTTCTGCTGTTAGCTGTCGCCGGTTGCGGCGTGAATAAGGACTACGTCGCCGGACAGATAACAGACTCGGAAACAAAGATGGCCACGCAGATGAAGGCGCTTGAGGACAAGACGGACTTCAACGCCGCGGAGCTTACCAAGCTGCGGTCTCTGGCCACGGAACTGGAACAGAAGACCGACATGGCTGTCAATGAGGCCAAGGGATTCGAAAACTACCAGATCATCTGGCAGGGGGAGATCAATTTCGACTTTGACGGCTACGAGATCGACGACGTGGCCGCCCAGATACTTCAGGAGGCCGGTAACAAAATGACCGGCTACCCGAGATCCCTTATCGAGATTACCGGTCATACGGATGCCTCCGGCTCAGGCAATTACAATCTTCTCCTTGGGGAGAAACGTGCCAACTCGGCGAAGCGTTACCTTGCCGACAATTACGGCATCTCGCTGTACCGTATGTTCGTGATCTCGTACGGCGAATCCAAACCGATAGCCATGCCCGACGAGAAGTACGCCAGTTCCAAGAACAGGCGGGTCGCTCTGACCGTCTGGGGCAGTCTGTAGATCTCTGGCAGCGAGTTTATCGTTCTGGCTCGAGCGGCGGGATCGTGGAGGTCCCGCCGCTCCTGTATTCGTTCCGGTTACCTGAACTCGAACAGGATACCGGATGTCTCGAACCGAGCCCTCACGGCGACCGTGTCGGCATAGAACGCCGTCGTCTCGGCCGGCTCAAGAGGAATCAGCGAGCCGCCGTCGCGCCGGCCGTTGCCGTTGCTGTCGACAAAGCCGGACAGAAGATATTTGCCGCCGGGGACGTCTATGCCGAAGGACCTTCCGGAAACGGGCAGCTCGAAAGCGTCACTGCCGGAAACACTTTGGAAGGTGAGCACGACCGGGGCGTCGGTGCGATCCGGCAGGTTCACCGTGACCTCGCCTGAAATACGGCCAAGCGAATCGGCGTCCAGCGTCGAAAAGCCGTACTGCGTAAGCGAGTCACCAAGCAGGTTGCCTGCAAGGTCCGCCAGGTCGAACTCCGTAACATCAAGGCGGTAACGCTCGCCCGGTCTGATCTTCTCCGGGACAAACCCGATATGGAAGCGGTCGATCCAGTGGCGGGCCAGAGCCACCGTCCGTGTCTCCGACTGCCACAGGACAAATGTCTGATCCGTAATCTTGGATGTATCCAGCGGCTCCGACAGGGTCATCTGCATTTCGACGGCGTCCGGGAAATGCGCCTTATCCTCCGGTTGGAAGGCGATTATCTTCGGGACCGTCTCATCTTCGACGGCCTGGATTTCGATCTGGTCGTACGTCATCGCCACTTCGGCCGAATCGGGAGTCACTTCAAGCCCGTAACTGCCCGTAATCAGAGTGTCGAAAAAGACCGTCAGTGTCGACGATTCTTCTTCGGAGGACTCGAGGAAACCCCGGGCGGGCACGGGCTGTTCGTCCGGATTGGAGGGCAGCAGCCTGATCATCTCCGGGTGGTGACGGAGCCGGCCCAGTCCGATCGGCCTGGACAGGCGAACCCGCACGAGCCCGTCGGTGGTCTGGGACGCCGACAGGATGGCGGGTGCGAGAGTATCGGCAGTCGCGAGGTGAAGGTTAAGCGCATCGAGAGGAAGCGGTCCCCCGACCACTATACTGCGATCGGGCACGGCAAAAGGTTCACGGTACGGGTCAGGTCGCTCGTTCCGGTTCTTATCCTCAAAAGCCACCAGCCGGTACTCGTGTTCCGGCAGGTACCGGAAACTGAAGAAGCCGTCGCTGTTGGTTGGAGCCAGGTAACTGGGGTAGACGGAATCGTAGGCAATCGTATCACCGAACAGCGACAGGTCATACAGGGCCGCCACGGCGGCAGCCGCCCGGGCGTTGTCTTTGTAAAGATACCCGGATACACGGCCGGTATCGATGGCTGCTCCGGTGGAGAACGCGATGGTAGCGGAACTGTCAAGACGGTTCCTGCGCAAGTCGGTAACAGTGGCATTGAGCGTGATGACGTACGTCCGATTGGCCTTAAAGGCCTCCGGCAGCGTGATGATGATGCGGTCCTTCTTCCATTGGATCCGGGGCTCGCTGGCCGGACGCGGGGAGATGAAAACGGGAGAGCCGGTCAGCGGCTTCAGGAGAGGTTCGGAGAAGTACAGGGCAATCCGGTCGCCGGTCGTCACCATAACGGATTCGTTTTCGGGCGAAGACCCGATAAGAACCGGTCCGGTCCGGTCCTCTTCCCCGCCGGGCGGGGCGCTGATCTGGGCGCATCCGAAGAAGGCGGCCAGCACCAGCACGCCAACTGTGAAAACGTAACCCCTCTGCCTCACCCGGTACCGCATCAACGGTCCAGCTTCTCCCTGATTCGTTCGTTATCAGGCTGCTGATCAAGTGCCTTCTGCCACCACTCCCGGGCTTTTGCCATATCGCCCAAGGCCTGGTGCGTGTCTCCCAGATGATCGAAAATAACCGCATCGGTGTCAAGGGATACTGCCTTTTCCAGGTGCTTGAGGGCCTCCTTGAAGTCTCCCAACCGGTAGTAGACCCAGCCGTAGCTGTCAAGGTACGCGGCGTTGTCGGGCGACAATTCCAGAGCCCGGGCGATCAACTCCCGGGCATACTCGAGTCGCTCTCCCTTGTCGGCCAGCATGTAGCCCAGGTAGTTCAGCGAGGGCGAATGACTGGAATCGTGCGCAATGATCTGCTCGAAGGTGGCGACCGCTTCCTCGATCCGGCCGGCTCGCTCATATGTCGCTCCGAGCGCAAAGGAGAGATTGATGGCGCTGGTTTCGTCCCGCATGCGGTTCAGGCCGGTTTGATAAGCCTCGATCTCCTGGTCGATACGGCCCAGTTGCCGATAGGCAAGCGCCAGGTCGAGCCAGCTTCCATCGAGAGTGTCGGCCAACTGCGTCTCTTTCAGGAATTCATCGCGAGCCTGCTCCCAGTTGTCATTCAGGCCCGCAATCCGTCCCAGGTAATAATGGTTTAGCGCACTGCGATCACCGGAGGCCACCAGAGAGCTGAATATGGAATCGGCCACCGCCACCGAGTCGACGGCAAAGTAAAGGGCCCCCAGCCGCCGCTTGGCCGAGCGCTCCATCGGTGCAAGCGTCGCCACCTTCCGGGCATGGTGCAAAGCGGCGTACAGTGAATCCGCCTGGGCGTATAGGCCGGTTAACTCTCGATGAAGCACCAGGTTGTCCGGGGATAGTTCAAGTCCTCGTTTAAACGTTGCGATAGCCGAGTCGGGCTGCCCCGCTATTACGAACAGCTCACCCAGGCCGATCACAGCGAACACGTTGGCCGGGCCGGATTCAATGCCCAGCGATTGGCGGAAAGCCTCTGCCGCCCGTTCCAACTCGCGATGTGTGGCCAGCAGTCTGGCCAGGTCGTTCAGATGGCGGAAATTCTCCGGGTGCAGGCGAATCAGACTCTCATACGCCCATATCGTAGAATCCAGGTCGTTTTTCTGTCGGTAGAAGTTGACCAGAAACGAGAACGCAACCGTGTTATCGGGGTCGAGGGCGACCAGCCGTACGTATGTTGACCGTACACTGTCCGGCAACTCGAGTTGGTGATAGCACTGGGCCGTGAGTTGCAGTACGTCGACGTCCTGTGGCTCGAGTTTGCTGAGTGTGGCCAGTGCCTCGGTCGGTTCGCGCAGGTAGTACAGTACGCGTCCAAACGCCAGGCCGATTTGTTGCGACTCGGGAAAGAACTGAAGCGCCTTCCTGTACTGCTTGGCGGCGTTGTAGATATCCCCCACTGCCTCGTACAGAAGGCCGTTGACATAGAGGTTGTACGCACGGTAATCAAGCGGTTCTGCAACCTTCTCCTCCCGGGCGGCAGTTCGGGTACGCCCCGGGTCCGAATCCGGGCGGGCCTG
The DNA here is from genome assembly GCA_035529075.1 of Acidobacteriota bacterium. Lineage (NCBI taxonomy): Bacteria > Pseudomonadati > Acidobacteriota > Acidobacteriota bacterium. The sequence continues at coordinate 489,863 of DATKXK010000010.1, forward strand.
GGCTATCTTGTGGTTGACCGCCTTCGATCCGCATCCGGCTGCCAGCAGTCCCGTGAAAAGCGCAACGGCTGCAAGACCACGGACCATGGGTATACTTAATCGCATGAATCGACCCTGCGTATTCTCTTTCCCTGATAATGCCGCCGGACGGAAAAAGTTGCAATTCAAACCGATTTTAATCGGAGAAAGCGTCGCTTCCCAACCTTGAGCACCATATCACCGCTTAGTTGGAACTCGAAGCCAGTGTCGGTGATCTTCTTCTCGTCCAGTGAAACGCTTCCCGCCTCGATCAGTTTTCTTGCTTCACTGTTTGACCGGCTCAGTCCGGCTTTGGTCATCAGGTGGACAAGATAGATGCGCCCGGGATCAAGGCCGAGTTGGCCAAGTTCCGCGGGTGTCAGTTCCGGTATTTCGTCCGGAAGCTGCTTTTGCGAAAAAACGCGCTCAAACTCTTCCCTGGCACGGCCACCCGAGCCGGCCGGATGGTACATGTCCACCAGCGTCACCCCCAGCTCTTTCTTGATATCCATCGGGTTGACATCCGGGCTGGACAGCGCCGTTTTGATTTCCCGAAGTTTTTCCAGTGGCACGTTCGCGGCAAGCTCGAAATACTCATATATGAGCCGGTCCGGGATCGACATCACTTTGCCGAAAATCTCTCGCGCCGGTTCGTCGATTCCGATATAGTTGCCCAGGGATTTCGACATTCTCTTCTCGCCGTCGGTACCGACAAGTATCGGCACGGTCAGGATGCACTGAGGATCGAGGCCGTACGCTTCCTGGATGGTCCGGCCCGCAAGCAGGTTAAACGTCTGCTCCGTCGCGCCAAGCTCCAGGTCCGCCTTGATAGCCACCGAATCGTACCCCTGCATCAGCGGGTAGAACAGCTCATGCAGCGAGATGGGAATGCCGTTCTTGATCCTGTTGGCGAAGTCATCGCGCTCGAGAAGCCGGGCCACCGTAAACCGGGTAGCCAGGTTCATGATCTCGACAAAATCCATCTGTCGAAACCATTCGCCGTTGAACCGAACCTCGGTTCTGGACTTATCCAGAATCTTGAAGAACTGTTTCTGGTACGTCTCGGCGTTCTTCATGATATCGTCGTAGGCCAGCCGGGGACGGGTGGCGGATCGTTCCGACGGGTCGCCGACCATGGCGGTATAATCGCCCACGATGAGAACGATCTGGTGACCCAGGTCCTGGAAATCCCTGAGCTTTCGGACGCCCACCGTGTGGCCGAGATGGATGTCGGGAGCCGTGGGATCGAAGCCCTGTTTGATGCGAAGCGGCTTATTCTCCCCGATGGAGCGCGCCAGCTTGGCCCTGAATTCGACCTCGGGCAGCAACTCTACCACGCCGCGCAGGATTACCTGGAGCTGGCGCTCCAGTTCCTTCTTTTGCTCCACACCGAGGCTGTCTGCCGATGTATCCGTCAATTCAATCTCCCGCTTATGGTCTTTTCGTAGCTATCGGCATATAAGGATATGAGTTTGATTGGCCGGCCGCGCCGGCCAATCCATCTCGTAATGTATGGCCGAGAATAGCCAATTACCGTTTAAAAATCAACGGGATATGGGCAAAGGCGGCTGTTTTTGGTTGACTGAAACCAGTCTGAAAGCGGACATTTGCGCTGATGGTCATTCCACCTAGAAAAGTCGTTGCGAGGCTCAGGGGTCGCCGTTTCAGAAACCCCATTCTCGTGTTGTTCGCCCTGTTGTTTGTGCTCGCGGTCATTTTATTCTATCGCACCTACCGGATATACCGCTCGGAACTGCCGTCCTTCGAACAACTGCACAACATCGAGCCGAGCCTGAGTACTCGCATTTTCGACCGGAACGGCACGTTGCTCAAGGAGTTTTACACCGAGAACCGGGCGTTGACACCGCTGCGGAGCATGCCGCCGCACCTGACCGGCATGTTGCTGGCCGTCGAGGATCAGGAGTTTTACGATCACTGGGGTCTTAACCTGAGGCGTATCCTCATTGTAGCCACCAACAACCTGATCAAGGGACGGATCACCGCCGGGGCCTCCACCATCAGTCAGCAGGTGGCGCGGATGTTGTTCCTTGACCGGCGCGTCACGTACGAGCGCAAAATCAAGGAGGCATTGACAGCCGTTAAGCTGGAGAGGACATACTCCAAGGATGAAATCATCGAGATGTACCTCAACCAGCACTATTTCGCCCGGGGGACGTACGGCGTGGCGGCGGCGGCACGGTTGTACTTCGGTAAGGCCGTCCCCGACCTTAACCTTAACGACTGTGCCATCCTGATTGGCATGACCAAGGGTCCGAACATCAATTCGCCGCTGAACAACCCGGACAAAGCACTGCAGGCGCGCAACCGCGTGCTGTACACGTATTTCTCCGTGGGCGGATTGACGCGGACGCAGTACGATTCCCTCAGGGCCGAACTATTGCAGATCTCAGCCCCGAAGGAAGAGGTCGGGATTGCACCGTATTTCACGGAGGCCATCCGGCAGGGGATTCTGGAAAGGTACGGCGAGGATGTCCTGTATTCGGGCGGTCTGAAAGTGTTCACGTCGCTCGATGCCACGCTGGAGGTGGCGGCCGAGGAGGCCGTGGCTAAAAAGGTCGATTCCCTTCGGGCGATGATAGAGCGCACCTACAGCCTGACCAACCCGGCGTATTCGTTCAACCTGCCGGACACTGTTGACGAGTTCGGCGATTCCATCCGCGTGTACAAGAAGATCCAGGGGGCGTTCATTGCCATCGACAACTTCAACGGCGACGTGCTCGCCATGGTGGGCGGGCGGTCATTCGAGGAAACCCAGCTTAACCGTTCTTACCAGTCGCCGCGGCAGGCCGGCTCGGTGTTCAAGCCGTTCGTCTACACGGCCTGCATCGACAACGGGTTCCGCACGACGGACATAGTCGACGACAACCCCATCGTTTTGGACATCCCGGGGGCCAAGCAGTGGCGGCCGCACAACTTCGACTACAAGTTCCGAGGGCCGATCCCCCTTCGCACCGCCATCCAGGACTCGCGCAACCTGGCCACCATCAGGCTGCTGCTCAAGATCAGCCCCCAGGAGGCCATCTTCTACGCCCGCCGCATGGGCATCACGTCGCCGCTCGACCCGGTTCCCTCGCTGGCTATCGGGACCGCTGACGTTCGGTTGATAGAGATGGTCTCGGCCTTTTCCATTTTCCCCAACCGGGGGATCCATATCCCCTACCGGATGGTGCGCCAGATTGTCGACCGCTACGGCAAGGTGATCGAGGACAACCGGGCGATCCTCAAGGAAGAAGTGCTCTCAGCGCAGACGGCGTATATCATGGTGGACCTGATGCAATCGGTGGTCAAGGAGGGCACCGGCAGGCGTTCGCAATGGATGGGCTTCACGCGGCCGGCCGGTGGCAAGACCGGCACCTCCAACGCCTTCTGCGATAACTGGTTTATCGGCTACACCCCGCAGATTACGGCCGGGGTCTGGATCGGGTTCGACGACCGCACTTCTATCGGCCGGGGCATGGACGGGTCCAGGAACGGTGTCCCGCCGTGGACCGAGTTCATGATCGCCGCCCACGACTCCCTGCCGATAGCCGGCTTCGAGGAGCCTGACGGCATCGTCCATCTTGATGTCTGCCGCGAATCCGGGGAGCTTGCCACCGACCGGTGTATCGACGTCCGCAACGAGGTCTTCATGGTCGAGAACCAGCCGACCGGCACGTGCCACATACATCCGTCGAGTGGTCTGTATACTCCCCGCGCCACGCAGGAGCAGCCGATTCAGGAAGACACCGCCAGCGACCGCGTGCATTTCTAAGCGGGCTGCCTCTCCCCTGTTCCGTGCCGCAAAGCCGCCTCTAATCAACGTCCGGGTGACCCAGGGCTTGCCCTGGGTTTCTTGCTTTTGGCTTCCGGACAATATCCTTGCCTTCACCTCTTCCCTACTGTAACTTATTGCCGTTCATGAAGCAGGCTATGCCTGTGCCGGAGTGGTGAAACTGGTAGACGCAGGGGACTCAAAATCCCCCGGCAGCAATGTCATGTCGGTTCAAGTCCGACCTCCGGCACTATGATATCAGCAGCGGGGCATACTAGGCGCGGCAACTCGAACCTGACGGCGCAACTAATTGTAGGTTTGCTATCGTTTTGTGAAGAACTGAATTCACAGGAGTCGCGATCTACCATGAGCACCGAACAAGAATGCAGATTTACTCTCAAAGATAACACGCCCTGTGGGCAGACCGGCGGCGACGCGGCCAAAGGAATGTGCAGGTTCCATCAATGGGTGCGGCCTGACAGACTGTGGGCGCGCGGAGATCTTAGCGCCATTAAGCAATATGTGACGAATTGCAAACAGGAGTTTGTCGACTTCGCAGGTATCCGTTTTGACGGTGTGGACTTCGCGGGTCTGTTGGGCACCGAAAAGCGACTCCTGTTTGAGGGTTCACAGTTTACCAAATGCACATTCAAGGCTTGTGTATTCTACAATGCTTCGTTTATCGGCGAGTGTGTGTTCAAGGACACGGTTTTTCGTAAATGCGAATTCCGAGGCACTGAGTGTAGCTTCGAAGATTCTGTTTTCGACTCGGATGCGATCGTCTTTGATGAGTGCACGTTCATTCTGACGTCCAAGGACGAACTCGACCCTACTGCGGTGTCTTTTAAGGGTTGCGACGCAAGTATTGTTCACGGACTATTCAGGAACTGCTATGTGAAAGCTTATCGATTCGATGCGAACGGCTTACAGCTTATCGGGAAAGATGTACATCCTAAACTAGCTTTATTCGTCACGGACGCGGGCCAGCGCCTCAAAACAGATATGCTGTGTTTGGATAGTGTTCACCAAGTTCTGTTAAGTGGACTTCAGTTTCGGGGTGTATTCACGTACAGGCAGCATCAAGAGTATGGTGATTTCGTGCCGAGGCTGGACTTAACTCAAATTGACTTCGACAAAATGCTGTCTGCGCATCTTTTTGACGCAAACTTGAAAAAGGCGTGGTTCAGGAATTCATCTATCGAGGCGGTGAAGTTTCATAACTGCCGCTGGCCTAAGAAAGGTGAATACAAGTATCTGCCTGAAGATGGACTCAGCGAAAAGGCTCTCGTCAAGGATGACTCAGAGCTGCTGAGGCTTTACGTCCAACTGAAGAAGAATTTCGAAACTAACGGCGATTTCATCGGTGCTGGCGACTGGCACTTTCGAGAGATGGAGGCAAGGCGACGGCTTAAGCTAGGGAACAGTAAAGGCCCGAAGCGCTTGCTGTACAAGTGTCTTTCCCTTATATGCTGGTACAAGAGGCTCTCCAACTATGGGGAGAGCTATGCTCGCCCGTTGATATGGATTATTGCAGTGTGGTTTGTGTTTTCGTGGATATACCTATTCTCTGGCTTCGTTGAGTCGGGTGCGTTTGTCAACTTGGATGTTTTTCACGGGCACGTAGTGAGCGTCAGAACGTTCCTCGATCATCTCCTCAAGGCCATGCTATTCAGCTTCCTGGCTATGACCCTTCAAGTCGGCAGAGGTGCAAACCTGCAGGGAAGCTGGTTGCAGTTTTGGCACAGCCTCCAGTTACTGCTTACCGCCGTGCTGGTGCCTTTAATGCTGTTAGCTGTGCGCAGAAAGTTCCGCCGCTAATGTTGCGCGGTGCGCAAGCCCCGGGCCACCGGACCGAATCCAATGCGTACAGTAAACAAAACCCATAGTGTCGTGAAGGCAGTCCGCCCTGTGCTAAAACCTTGACACCGGCAAGCGCGGCGGCCTGCTTGCGGCGTATGACGATGCGATTGCCGTTGCTTTTGCGAAAGGCGGTCCTGCGCTACATGGGGCCGGTCTGGGCGCTCGCGGTGTGCGCGGGATGGTTGGTCGGTTGCGGGTCCGGCGGTGAGTCCGGCCAGCCGCAGGATCAGCCCAGGGAGATGACGGCGGAGCTTGATGTATCGGCGGCGCGGGCCGGGCACGCCGACTGGTTTTTCGATTCTTCGTACATCCACGATGGGGCGGGCCTAGATGGCGGTATCGGCCACGATTGTTCCGACAGCGCCCACGTGACCCATCCCTCCCTTGTCCATGCCCCCGGCGGCTGGAACTCAAAGAAGTTCTGGATGGCCTACAGCCCGGTGACGTCCTGCCGGGGGGCGGGCGACGAGGACCCTCGCGTCATATGCAGCGACGACGGCCTGCACTGGGGCGTGGTCGTGCGGGACGGAGACACGATCGCCAATCCCATATTCAGGGAGCGCGACCTGGATGCCCGGGTGCACTACCTGTCCGATGCGGAACTGTTCTTCGACGGGCAGGAGAACCTCTGGCTAATGTTCCGCGCCAAGTTCGGCATTGCTGAAACCGATTCGGTGGGTTTGTACGTGTCGTGCTGCGACGACGGCGTTACCTGGAACAGTCCGGCCCTGGTCGTGGTGGACACCGGGATCGGCAAAGGTGATTGTCCCCTGATGTCCCCGGCCATCATCCGGTGCGCGGATGATCGTTACAGGATGTTTGTGGTCGACGGTTCGACCGGGATCAGGGACACAAACGTGATTCTCATCTACGCGTCTTCGCGGCCCGACAGCGGCTGGAGCCTCATCGATACGATTCATCCGGGCGTGGTGAGCAATTCATCATCGTCTATCGGTCAGCAAGTCTGGCACCTTGATGTGATTCCCCGGACAGGCGACGAACTGTTGGGTCTTTTTACCATGGGCGACCGGGTGTCACTGGGCGCCAACGCCACGCTGTACATCGGCTACAGCCGTGACGGCGGGCGGAACTGGAAGCTGTCGGACGGTCCCGTGCTTCAGCCGCGAAAAGGCGCCTGGGACTCGGAATTGATATACCGGGCGACGGGGTACTTCCCGAGCGGTTCCGCCAATGAACTGAAGGTGTACTACTCAGCTTACGGCGGACCCGGCCGCACGTGGCACATGGGCGTCACAACCGTGTCCTTTGAGGCCCCGTAGCGAGGGTCGAACGCCCGCCCCGGGCGGGACCGGCTCAGCACCCGTCCGATCCCTCGGCTGATGCCGTCTGGCGCCCCGTACGATACAGGAAGTGCTTGAAAATCGGGCTGAAAGGTCTTACTTTGGCTCTCTGAATGAGCATGACCGGGCGCCCGGCATTCCGTTATTCGGGCGCGGGAATGATAAAGACCTGTGAACGTACTTTCTGACGCTGCCGCAAACTATGAGCGAACCGGGCAACTGGTCGGATATGTTCCCCGTAAGCTGGCCGCACCGGAGGTGTACGCAGACCTCGGGTTCAAGTCCGGCCTGGAAATCCATCAGCAACTGAAGACTGAAAAGAAGCTGTTCTGCCGCTGCCCGGCCGGGATTTATCAGAAGGACGGCGAATTCGACGCGGAAGTGATTCGGCACATGCGGCCGACGTTAAGCGAGATGGGCGAATACGACGGCACCGCCCTCATGGAGCGCAAGACCCGGAAAAACATCATCTACCGGATCAAGTATGAGACCGCCTGCACGTATGAGATCGACGACACGCCGCCATTCCCGCTGAACCGCGAGGCGCTCGGAATCGCCATCAAAATCGCCCTCATGCTGAACCTGAACATCGTGGGCGAACTGCACATCACCCGTAAGCAGTATCTCGACGGCAGCATTCCGACGGGATTTCAGCGGACGGCCATTATCGGTATCGAGGGCGACATAGCGCTGAGCAACGGCCCGGTCAGGATCATCCAGCTGAGCGTCGAAGAAGACGCCTGCCGTGAGGTCTCGGACGTCGGCCACTGGCGCGTATATACTACTGACCGTCTGGGCATGCCGCTGATCGAGACGGTCACGTATCCTGACATGAAGACGCCTGACGAGGTCGCCGACGCCGCCCACTACCTCAGGTTCCTGACCCGGAGCACGGGAAACGTCCGCACCGGCATAGGTGCGGCGCGCCAGGACGTCAATGTCAGCATTGACGGCGGCACGCGGGTGGAGATAAAGGGGGTGGCCCATATACGCTCGATTCCTGAGCTGGTGCACAATGAAGCCTTCCGGCAAAAGGCCCTGCTGCTGATAAGGGATGCGCTCAGGGAGCGCGTCACTGATCCTTCCGCATGGAAGGCGTCGCATATAGACCTGAACTTCAACAATGCGCTCTCGCAGTATGCGCCCGTTCGGGAGGCCAAGAAGCAGGGGCAACGGCTGGTGGCGGTCAACCTGCCCCGGTTTGGCGGCATCCTTTCGTTCTTTACCCAGCCGGGGCAGTCGTTCGCCGACGAGTTGAGCGGGCGTCTCAAGGTCATCGCCTGCCTGGAAAGGCCCAACATGTTGCAATCGGAGCAGACCGGCGAGCCTTTGCCGGCCCTGCCGCCGCAGGCGCTGTCGCAGATACGAGAGAAACTCGGCGCCCGTGATGGCGATGCCCAGGTTGTCGTCTGGGGCGCATCCGATGACGTTGACACGGCCATAGAGACTATCGAGGAACGTTGCCGCATGGCGTACGAGGGCGTTCCGAACGAAACGCGCCAGGCTCTGGCAGACGGCACGACTCTATTCGAACGCGTGCTGCCCGGCCCCGACCGGATGTATCCGGATACCGACTCCGCCCCGATCCCCGTGGAACAGTCACATATCGACGAGCAGAAACGGGACCTGCCCACGTCCGTGCGCAATCGTACCCTGCAGCTCGAGGAATGGGGCGTTCCGCGGGACACGCACCATTACATTCTGAAGCGCAATCTGGCCGGCCTGATATCCAGGATAGTTGAAGACCTTGGCTACGAGGCGAAATTCGCGGGCACCGTCATCGGACACACGCTGAGGCATCTGGAGGGCACCGTCAGCCCGGCTTCGCCGTTTGATTATGAGCGGGTGTACGAGGTGTTTGCCTTCGTCAGCGCCAGGCAGCTCGAGCGGCGGATTATCCAGGAAATGCTGCCCGTTGCCTATGAGCACCCCAACATGGTGCTTGACTCGGCTCTGACGACTATCCAGTATAAACCGATGTCGTGGCAGGAAATTATATCTTTCGCGCCGTCACTTGACGAGAAGTTTCGTGAAATCTGCAGGTCGCGCGATCCGGGCGCCGGGGCGCGCTGGATCATGGGGAACCTGCGCAGGCTCGCGATCGGCAACGTCCCCATGAGTGACCTGAGAACCTACGTCGAGAACCTGACCGCTCATGTCTGATCTGTTCAAAGGATACAAGGGCGACGGCCTGGCCGTGCTGAAGAAGTTCAAGGTGCGGGTCTGGAGCGAAACGCGGGTCAAGACGACGCGCGGCGATTTCTCCGGCATAATCCTGCCCCGGTCGGAGAACGACGACGACAGGCATATCGTTCTGAAGCTGGCCACCGGCTACAATGTCGGCATCGCCACTGACACAATCATAGACATGCATGAAAGCGGTTACAAGGAAGCTCACTACAAGATACCGGAAAAAGAGTTCCCCGTATCCGAAGATAAACCGGGCATCAAGCTGCTCGGCACCGGAGGGACCATTGCCTCCCGGCTCGACTACCGCACCGGCGCGGTGATACCGGCCTTTTCCCCGGGCGAACTGTACGGTGCCGTCCCCGAACTGGCCGACATCTGCAACCTGACGACCGAGAAGCTGTTCGCCGTGTTCAGTGAAAACATGGGCCCGGACCAGTACACGAAGCTGGCCGTGGCTATCGGCGAGGAGATCAGGAAAGGTATTGACGGTATCGTCATCGGTCACGGTACCGATACCATGCACCACACGGCGTCGGCTCTGGCCTTCATGGTACAGAACCCACCGGTTCCCGTTGTGCTCGTCGGGTCGCAGCGATCGTCCGACCGGCCTTCATCCGACGCCGCGCTCAACCTGATCCATGCCACCAAAGCTGCCGCCGAGTCGGACATCGCGGAGGTTATGGTCTGCATGTTCGGTCCCACCTCGGACAAGTACGGGCTTCTACACAAAGGAACCCGGGTGCGTAAAATGCACTCCTCCTATCGGTCAACGTTCCGTACGGTGGGCGATATCCCGCTGGCCATGGTGGACCGCGAGACAATCACGCCGCTGCGGCAGGATTACAACCGCCGCCGCAAGGACCGGCAGGTCACGATCCTGCCGTACTTCGAAGAACGGGTGGCGCTGGTCTACTACTACCCCAACATGCACCGCGACATCATCGATTCCCTGGTGGACAACGGCTACAAAGGGATCGTGATCGCCGGGACCGGGCTGGGGCACGTCAACAAGCCGGTCTACCCCGCCATCGAGCGAGCCACGAAGGAGGGCGTGGCCATCTACATGACGGTGCAGACGCTGTGGGGCTATGTGCACATGTTCGTCTATGACACCGGCCGTGATCTCATGGCCAGGGGCATAATCCCGACCGAGAACATGCTTCCCGAGGTGGCCTACGTCAAGCTGGGCTGGGCGCTCGGCCAAACCTCCGACCTGGCCAGGGTGAAAGAGATTATGCTTACCCCCCTGTGCGGCGAGATTACGGAACGAGAGCCGTACAACGGCTACCTCATTTTTCAGGGCGGCATCCCTGAAGTCGAAGAGTTCCTGCACAAGATCCACAAGTAAGTCCTGCTCCGGCCGATCTTATCCGGCTCGGTCTTTTGCCTGACCAGCGCGGCTATGCAGCCTCGGCCGGGAGTATTGACATCGGTGACCTGACCGGCTTAATTGAATACTTGTTCCCGGCTGACACGCCTTCGAAGGACTGTCCGTAGAATCACGCATCGCTGACGGTCTGCATCACGAACAGCACGCGACGGCTATTAAGAAGGAGTTGCAGTTGATGTTACGTTTATTCTGTTTATTGATGGTAACGGGCATACTTGCAGGTGCCTGCGGGGAAAAGGAAGAACCTGAATCACTGCCAAAAGGAGAAGAAGAGATGGCGATAATCGTCACCAGTGCCGCCTTCGAAGAGGGCGGCATGATTCCCAGGGAGTATACCTGTGACGGCGCGGATATTTCTCCCCCGCTTTCCTGGAGCGGAGTGCCGCCGGCGGCAAAGAGCATGGCGCTGATATGCGACGACCCCGACGCGCCCGCGGGTACATGGGTCCACTGGGTGCTGTTTAACCTCCCGCTCGATACCACGGAACTGCCTCAGAGCATTCCGCCCGAGGAGACTCTCGCCAACGGCGCCAGGCACGGCGTGACGGATTTCGGCCGGCACGGGTACGGCGGCCCATGTCCGCCCGGAGGCACGCACCGGTACTATTTCAAGCTCTATGCCCTCGATACGATGCTGGAGATCGCGGGGCGCGTGACCAAGACGGGGCTTCTGAGTGCGATGGAAGGACATACCCTGGCCCAGGGTCATCTAATGGGGAAATACCGCAGACAGTAGGCGCAGCGGGCTGACCCGGGCGCGCGAGTCACGGTTCTGCGGCCGATGGACACGCACTGCGTCGGCGGACGTCAGCCTCAATGTTCGGGAACAGCTATGCCGCTTTCAGACGTCATCAAAGCAAGAATCTCCCGAAAGCTGGAGAACTCTACCCTCAAGCGAGTCATCGTTGAAGAACTGGCTGACCTTCTTGACGACTGTCCGTCCGATGTATCTCCCGAAGAGTACTGCACCACCGTCACTCTGCTGATCCTGAAGGAATTCGGCTGCCATGCACGGACTGTGGATTCGCCGGCAGGAACCGGCGAGAATTCGGCCCGGCCCGGCACCCCGGCGGCGACTCTGCCCTTCGAGACAATACTGGAGGCCCTGCTGGCAGCCACGCAGTACGATCTGATCGGCGCGAACGTACAGATGGTCAAGGCGCTCGGCAACGCCATCGCAGAACGCGACACCGGCACGAACGACCATAACCTGAAAGTGACGCTGTACGCCGCCGGTCTTGCGGTGCCAGCAGAATTTCACCAGCAGGAGATCCAGGCGCTCATCAAAGGTTCGTTCCTGCACGACATCGGCAAGATTGGCATACCCGACGCCACCCTCCTGAAGACGGGAGAACTGGCCGAGGACGAGCGGCGCCTGATGAACAGTCACCCGGTCAGGGGCGGTCGCATCATTGCCGGGGTTCTCTGGCTCGAGGACGCCCGCGACGTCGTCGTGCACCACCACGAGCGCTGGGACGGTTCCGGTTATCCCGACGGGCTGGGCAACGACCGGATACCGGTTGCGGCGAGGGTGTTTGCGATCGTCGACGTTTTCGATGCCCTGACGTCTCATCGCCCCTACAAGGAGGCCCTCTCCTACGACGACACCATTGCCTATATGAAGAGGCAGAGCGGAAGCCACTTCGATCGCTCCTTGTTCAACCTGTTTCTTGACATATCCAAAGACCTCTACGAACGGATCTGCTGCAGGACTACGTCTGAACTTGAAGCTCTCATGGTACGCCTCGTGCAGGAGCATTTCGGGCTTGATCCCAAAGGCCGGTACCTTGGCTCGCTCTACGGCGGCCCGCGCAGACCTGGTCGGCATTGATATCGGCAGCCACGTCTTCCGAGGCACAGCCTCACCATGCCGCCCGACTCTGCCGGGTATGCGTGCCGATTGGACGCCCACCGCTCATCTTTGCGGCGCTTTCTGCCGATCTTTTGTATTGACAGATGCCGGATAAGACGGTACACTTTAATAGTCGCCTAGTTTACACATCGAGCCCGATTGCATGCACTACAACTTCGAACCGGTCCTGTTCCGACGCCGACGACGCTTGGTAACCCAGCCACGTGCGAAGAGAGCAAGGACAGGTATATCTGCCGCTCGGTGCGGATCTGCATGCCTGGTCTGGCTGGCCGCTGCATTTGCCGTGACAGCCTTAAATGCAGGGGCGGAAAATCTGACCCTGAGCCTTCAGGCCGGAGGCTACGAGATAGTCGACCAGCCGGACGGACAGCAGGTTGTCACGATGGAAGGCTTCAGCTACCTCTCGGTACCCGGCAAGCCGCTCCTTCCGGCCAGGAGCTATATGATTGCAGTCCCGCCCGGCGCGAGCATTCTTTCGGTCTCTGTTGCCGGTGACGGCGAGTTTGAAATTGACGGCCGCTACCGGATCATGCCGGCACCACCGTTTCTGCCGACTGACGACCGACAGGCGATGGTTGACGAGTGCCGCCGGGAGTGGCAGGAAAGCTACAATACAGTCTATGAATCCGACCAGACGTATCCTGAGAAGCCCGGGGAATTTCTCGGCACGGGCGGGTTGAGGAAGTACTCTTTCGTCAGGGTGTCTTACTTTCCGTTCGCCTATAACCCGCGTTCGGGCAAGCTCGTATTCACACCCTCCCTGACGGTCTCCATTGACTACGACCTGTCGCCGTCCGGTCTGGCGCGCGCAGACGCCATGATGGCCGATACCAGGGCCGACGAACGGGCCTCCGACCTTCTGGTGAATTACTCTCAGGCACGCCAGTGGTACCCGCCCGCCGTTGCCCGGCAGTCACCCGACACCATCGCGGCGGATTACGTGATTGTCACGACGGACGCCCTGAGCGGCGCCGTGACTGCCCTGGTCAACTGGAAAGAGTCCATTGGCTTCAGCGTCGAGGTCGTCACCACTGCCTGGATCAGCAGCGGCTACAGCGGCGCCGATCTGCCCGAGAGGATCAGAAACTTCCTTAGTACTACCTATCTCGATTGGGGTATTGAGTACGTGCTGATTGTCGGGGACATCGACGTTATCCCGATGCGGCACTGCTTTCCTGATCCCACCAACCACCAGCCGAATTCGGATTACTGCCCGCCGACGGACTATTACTACGCGGACCTGACCGGCGACTGGGACAGCGACGGAGACGGCTTCCACGGTGAATACGGTCAGGACAACGTTGACTTTGTACCCGAAGTCATCGTCGGGCGAATCCCGTTCAGCGACTCGGCCACGGTCGCCTCGATATGTCAGAAGCTGGTCGTCTTTGAAAGCGATACCGCGTCCTGGAAAAGCAACGCCCTGCTGCTGGGCGCCATGAGCAACTATGCCGACGAAGATGAATCCGGCTGGGATCGGACCGACGGCGCCGCGCTCATGGAGGACATGATTACTGACATACTCGGCGGCTGGACGTACACGACGATGTATGAAAAGGCCGGTCTGAATCCGAGCACGTACACCTGTGACCTGCCGCTGAGCTATGAAAACGTAATAAGCGACTGGTCCGCCGGCGACTACGGCGTCGTCAACTGGTGGGCCCACGGAAGCAACACCGGTGCCTGGAGGAAGTGGTGGGCCTTTGACGACGGCGACGGCATCCCCGAGACGCAGTCCCCTGACGAGATGGACTGGGACGCGTTTATATACAGCACGGTCGTGAACAATCTTGATGACAACCACCCCTCGATTGTCTTTTCCTGCTCGTGCAACAACGGCTGGCCGGAGTATGACAATCTGGGACGGCAACTGCTGCGCCACGGCTCCTCCGGCATCGTTGTCTCTACCAGGGTCTCGTGGTACGCGATCGGCTGGGACCAGTGGGGCGGCGGCAACGCCTCCATAGACTACGACTTCTTCCGCTACATGATCGTCAACGGCGAGAAAGTCGGTAACGCCCTCTTCGACGCAAAACTCTACTACCTTAACCACTATTTCTGGTGGGGCTGGCAGTCGCAGCAGAACATGTTTGACTTCTGTCTCTATGGTGACCCATCGCTCGTCCGCGAGGGTACGGCATCTGTCCTCTGCGTGGACAGCGACGGCGACGGCTACGGCGATCCCGGTTACCCGGAGAACCAGTGCCCGACCGACAATTGCCCCTATGCATACAACGCGGACCAGGCTGACGGCGACGGTGACGGAGCCGGGGACGCGTGCGACAACTGCCTGGGGGTCGTCAATCCGAGCCAGGCCGATACGGACGGCGACAATATCGGAAACGCATGCGACAACTGCCCCGACGAAGCTAACACCGGCCAGGCTGACACCGACGGCGATCTGGTCGGCGATGCGTGTGACAACTGCCCGGCGCTGCCGAATCCAGACCAGACTGACTCGGATGGTGACAGAATCGGCAACCCGTGCGATGACTGCCCGGACACGCCCGATCCGTTCCAGATCGACTCCGACGGTGACGACGCCGGTGATGCGTGCGACAACTGCCTTAGCACACCCAATCCCGACCAGCTTGATTCGGACGGTGACGGGCACGGCGACCTCTGTGACAACTGTCCCGGGGAACCCAATACCGATCAGGCCGATGACGACGGCGATGGAATCGGCGATGCCTGTGACAACTGTCCCGGTGAACCCAATGCCGATCAGGCCGACGGTGACGGCGATGGAGTCGGCGACGCCTGTGACAACTGTCCCGGTGAACCCAATCCCGATCAGGCCGATGGCGACGGCGACGGACTGGGCAATCCCTGTGACAATTGCGCCGACCTGGCCAATCTTGAGCAAACGGACTCGGACGGAGACACCATCGGCGATGCCTGCGACGAGTGTACGGATACCGACGGTGACGGCTTCGGTGACCCCGGCTATGCCGCCAATACCTGCCCGACGGACAATTGTCCG
The DNA here is from genome assembly GCA_035529075.1 of Acidobacteriota bacterium. NCBI lineage: Bacteria > Pseudomonadati > Acidobacteriota > Acidobacteriota bacterium. The sequence continues at coordinate 505,250 of DATKXK010000010.1, forward strand.
GACGACTACAATCCCGGCCAGGCCGATGCGGACAATGACGGCACCGGCGACGAGTGCTGCTGCATGGATCTCACCGGCAACGTGGACTGTGATTCAGATGATATCATAGACATCGGCGATCTTACAAAGCTGATTGATTTCCTGTTTATCTCGCATAGCCCGCTGTGCTGTCACCGGGAAGCAAACGCCGACGGCGACTCCGAACATATTGTCGACATTGGCGATCTGACCAGCCTCATTCAATATCTCTTTATCAGCGGAGCGGATCCCGCCGTATGCCCGTAGCCGACCTCCGGCGCTCTTGATCTGCAACGGGCACCGGGGCGTGGGAATATCCGCAACCGGCGGGGGAATATATACGTATGATCGTTCAAGAGGGCGATCCTGGCCATCGCTGCCCTCTATCCTCGCTGAACAGTGCTGAACGGTATTGAATATGAACTCGTCTTTTGGTATTATTCGATCTACAGTGAGAGGTTCCCGTGCATGCTCGGGTCCTGCCGGGCTGCGCAGGTGCATTGGAACCGGAAGAAGCATACGTGCAGAAAGGCATTGCGAGATGAGACGACAATCCGTCAGGATCATGCTGTTGGGTGCGATCCTGGTTGCGGCCGCCTGCTGTACCGCGTTATGCGACGCGGCGCTGGACGGGCTTACGCCGAATCAGGAGATCGCCGCCTTCACGGTTGAGGCGCTCTATGACAACGAGGCCGGTAGCGCCATTGGCGCCCGTTTCCGGCACGCCCGGAGCGGCTTTGTGTTGGATTTCCTTCGCATTCAAACCCTTCCCCAATCGTTCATGTGGGTGAATACGCCTCCCACGAGTGACGAGGGTGCCCCTCACACTCTCGAGCACCTGCTGCTCGGCAAGGGGACGCGCGGGCAATATGTCTCCTCGCTCGAGGACATGTCGCTGGGGAACAGTTCCGCATTCACTCAACAGGTGCGGACCTGTTACCACTTCAACACGTCGGCCGGAGTTGACGTCTTCTTTGACCTGTTTAAAGCAAAGCTTGAAGCGACACTGCACCCGAACTACTCCGATGAGGAGATACAGCGAGAGGTCTGCAACATGGGCCTGAGGCTCAACCCGGCCGACAGCTCCTTTGAGCTGGAGGAAAAGGGGACCGTATATGCTGAAATGATCACTGCGTTCGAGCGACCGTGGGGTAATTTGGCGCGTGACCTGGGTCAGCTTCTCTATGGTGAGAAGCATCCCTTGTCCTTCTCAGCGGGCGGTTATCCGCCGGCTCTCAGGACCGTAACGCCCGCGGGCCTTCGGGAATTCCATGCCGCCACCCACCACCTGAACAACATGGGGGCGGTCGTAGTGATCCCGGCCGAAATCACGTTGGAGGATTTCCTCACACGGGTAGGGCAGATTCTGGCCGAAGCCGAGCCGGATGCCACGGCCGGTTCTCATCCTGAAGATTTCGAGCAGCAGTTGCCGAAATCCGCCCCGGCGCCGATCGGCACTGTCCGGCAGGTGGCCTTCCCGCATCCGAACGAGAGCGAACCGGGCATGATTCTGTTTGCCTGGCCCGCCGATAAGTTCACTGAGACCAGGGAGCGATTTCTGCTGGAACTGCTGATTGCCAACCTGGCCAGCGGCCAGACCTCCAACCTGTTCAACAAGTTCATCAATTCCGAGAAGCGCGTCATCGACGTGGGGGCCACGGGCGTCTTCGGCTGGGTAGACACCGACTGGGGACATCCCATTTTCATCGGTCTGAGCAACGTGCGGCGCGAGGCCACGAGCCTGGAGATGATCGATTCCCTGCGGTCGCTGATCCTGGCGGAACTTGAGGGCATAGCGGCCATGCCGGACGGATCCGACGAACTGCTGGCCTTTAACCAGCGGGCGCTCAACCGCGTGATCGAAAGCCGCAAGAACCTGCGCGATATGCTCAACTCCCCCCCGAGGTTCGGAACCCGAGGGACCGGTTCGGCCTGGATGAGCCACCTGTCGCGCCTTCACGAAAAGGGCGGATTCAGGCGCTCCCTTATTCTCCAGGATGAACTGGAGTACGCTGAAGGTCTGCTGGGTTCACCCGTAAACATCTGGCGCGAGTATATCGACAAATGGCGCCTGATCGCCGACGCTCCGTACGCAGTGGCGACAAGACCGGACCCCGGTCTCCAGGCGCGGAGCGAACAGGCCAGAACGGAGCGTATCGAGCAATATGCCAACACGTTGAAGGACAAGTATGGCATCGCCACCAAGCAAGAGGCCGTTGACCGTTATCGCACCGAGTACGACGCCAGGACCGCCGAGATCGAGGCGGCCGGCCGGTCCATCGAGTTGCCCCCATTTATCGACAACCCTCCCATGACTCTCGATGATCAGCTTCAGTACACCGTTGAGACGCTGCCCGGTGGCGGCCGCCTCGTGGTGTCGACTTTTAACGCCATGACGAGCTCTTCCATCGGGCTGGCCTTTGACATGTACGTCGTTCCCGAGACCCAGCTGATGTACCTGGCCATTCTGCCGTCCCTGCTGACGGACGTCGGGCTTTTCAAGGACGGGCGCGCCGTTGCATACGATGAAATGCAGGAGGCCGTGCGGCGGGAGATCCTCGGTCTGCACGCGTACTACACACGCAACGCGCGAACTGAGCGGGTCGAGCTGACTCTCCGCGCGCAGGCCAGCCATACGGACGAGACCGCCAAGGCCACCGGTTGGTTAAACGACATCCTTTACCACGCTGACCTGCGGCCGGCAAACCTCTCGCGTATCCGCGACGTCATTGATCTGAATCTCGGTCAGACGCGCAACCGCATGAAAGGTTCTGAAGAATCCTGGGTCACCATACCAGCCACGGCGTATTGGAGGCAGTCCAATCCTCTCTTTCTGAACACCGGCTGTTTTCTGACGCAGTCCCATGCTCTGCTTCGGCTTCGCTGGCAGCTAAAGGAGGCGGGTGACCAACCTGAAGAATTCACACAGTTCATGCAACTGCTGGCCGGGCTTGCTGAAGGCAGGCAGCGATCCGATCTGACGGATATCCTGAGCCTTCTTGCCGGCCCGCAGGACACAGCGACCGTTCCAGCCGAATTGGAGGACGCCGTTTCACTGATGAGATCGGCTTCAGAGACAGCTCGAGGGCACATGAACGAGGCCCTCAAGGATCTCCAACTCACACTCTCGGATTTGCCGGACGTCTCGCTTGCCGACGACTGGCGGTACCTCTGCGCCCGGTTCGTGTCTGATCTGCGCGTTCATCCGAATGACGCCCTGGCCGCTCTTTCGGAAGTCCTCTCGTTAGTACGAAGGCAGGATAACGTACGTGGCTTCGTCGTGGCCAATGAGGCCAACGAGGCGATCATACGACCCGCCGTTGAGAACATCGTGGGCCGGCTTGACACCACGCCATCGCGGCGGAATCGTTACTCCGCCACCCCCGTGATTACGTCTCGGCTGCGGCAGCGGACCGGTGAGCCGGTCAAACCGTTGTTTGTCGGGCTGGTCAATGAGGCCACCCGGTCCGGGGTGCACATCAATAGCGCCGACTGCGCCGGCTATGAAGATGGCAGCAACCAGGACCGGCTGCTCAACTATGTATCGTCCTGCCTTTACAGCGGCGGCGGTGCGCACAGCATCTTCATGAAGACCTGGGCCGCGGGCCTGGCATACTCTAACGGGTTGCGGCCCAACGAATTTACCGGTCGCCTTACCTATTATGCGGAGCGCTGCCCTGACCTGGCCCAGACTATGCAATTTGTGATAGGTGAACTGGAAAGCGCGCCGTATGACCCTGCTCTGGCCGAGTACGCCATTGCCCAGACGTTTTCAAGGATCCGCGCCGGCACGCGGTATGAGATCCGCGGCGAGGTGATGGCAGCGGACCTCGCTGACGGTCAGACGCCGGACGTTGTCAGGAACTTCCTCGGGAAGGCTCTCCAGCTGAGAGAGTATGAGAACCTCGGTGACACGTTGTATGCGCGGATGACCTCTACTTACGGGACGGTGCTGCCCGGGTACGGCGTGTCCAGCCGCAAGGCCGCCGCCGAGTCGAACAGTCTGTACTTTGTAATCGGCCCGGAAAAACAGATGCAGTCGTACGAGCAGTATCTCAAGAGCGTGGAAGGCGACGAGACCGTGCTTTACCGTCTCTACCCCAGGGACTTCTGGATTACGTCCCAGTCCGGAGACTGAGACGAGATGCGATCTGCGGACCGGGTGCGCCGAGTATCCGGTCCGCGGTTTTATAGATGCAGAATCCCTCCGGGCAAAAGGTGCTTGCCTTGCCGCCGGCCGCGTAGTTACTTGGAGGCCGGATCGTTTGCAGGGGCTGCTCGCTCTGCCCACGTCGATTTTACCTGCTGACCCCGGTCGAGTTGCGGCCGCGTTTCAGGAACCCCTGAAAGGCGACGGTGTTAAGAGGTGCATATCGATCGCAAACCAATAAAATGAGAGGAGACGCTGATGCCTTATACGTTACCTGATCTGCCCTACGCGTACGACGCGCTGGAGCCGTATATCGACAAGGAAACCATGACCATACATCACGACAAGCATCACCAGGCCTACGTCAACAACCTCAATGCCAGCCTGAAGGATCACCCGGAGCTTCACGGCAAGGCGGTAGAGGATCTGCTTGCCAATCTGGGTGCGCTTCCGGAAGCCATCCGCACGAAAGTGCGGAACCATGGAGGCGGTGTCGCCAATCACTCCTTTTTCTGGTCGATCATGAAAAAGGACGTGCCGTTCGGCGGCCCGGCGGCCGATGCGATCAAGAGTGCGTTCGGCTCGCTCGATGGTTTCAAGGAGAAGTTCGCCGCTGCTGCGGCCGGCGTGTTTGGCTCGGGATGGGCCTGGCTCGTTGTCGGCGCGGACGGTCTGGAAATCATCGGCACGTCCAACCAGGACTCTCCCCTTTCGGTCGGCAAAACCCCGTTGCTGTGCCTGGACGTCTGGGAGCACGCGTACTACCTGAAATACCAGAATCGGCGGCCGGACTTTATCCAGGCCTTCTTCAACATCATCAACTGGACCAAGGTGAACGAGCTTTACTCAAGGGCCGGTTGAACCGGTTCCACGCGAGGGCAAAAGGAATAAAACCGCTCTCCTGCTTTGCCGGGGGCGGTTTTTCTTTGCCGGCCCGTCACCGCTGGGTTTGTCCACCGCAGGAAAGCAATCCGACCGGCGGGCCGGGGCTGTGCCAGCCCGGTGTGATTTTTGATTTGGAAATCCGGGCGCCGGACAGTAAATTACCGCTTAATGGCAGAGGTTGTGGCTTCTGGGGTATTGCTTCTTTGAGGCCGGGAAGAACTGCTCTGTCGGACATTGATCAGGGTCATCGAGGAGGTAGGCAATATGGCAGAGCGTGAGACTGGTACTGTCAAGTGGTTTAACCCCGCCAAGGGTTTCGGCTTTATCAAAAGAGGGCAAGGGAATGACGTATTCGTTCATCATAGCGCGATCCAGGGTGAGGGATTCCGTTCGCTGGAGCAGGACCAGAAAGTTGAATTCACCATCGTGGAGACCCAGAAAGGGCCGCAGGCACAGGACGTAACCATCATATCGTAACCCATTTCAACCGGACCGGCATGTGAAATACGAGTTCATGCCGGCTCTGCAGCGCAAGGCGACACGCGTCGAGGTTGTCGCCTGTCGCTCCGCCCGGCAGTGAGGACACCCTGCTGGCCCTTCTGTTACTTGCTCACGACCAGAGAACTTCGGCTCTGGTTCAGCTTCTCAAAGCTCATGCCGGAAATGACGTAATACCAGTCGGCAAAGCGCGCGTTGAGCGTCTCCGCGAGTCGCGTGCCCTGATCAACCTTATTCTGCCATTGGTCAAGCGCCTCTTGCCGCTCCTTGTTCTGCCGATCCTTGACCGAAAGGAGGCTGTCGGGCTTGGTGCGGAATTCATCGTTCGCAGGACCGGCTGGCTGGGGTCCGAAGTAGTCAAGATCAAAGCGGGCGGTAATGAACAGATACCGGTTCTCTTCGGTGCCGGATTCATCACCCTTTTCCGCCTCCGCACCCGCCGTCACGGCCAGCCCTGAACCGTACAGGACCTCACCGAACCGGAGAGTGTAGGTGATGCCATCCGTAGTAGAAACCTGCATCTCTCCCTCGTTTGACAGTAACTGGCCGTCGCGGGACAGGTAGAACCCCTTCTGCTGTAAAGAGAGCTGGTCAGCCTGCGAGACGGTCGTTTCCCCGCTGCTTCCCCTCAGGCTGGCCGACAGGCCCCCAGGTTTGGGCCGCACGCCGACAATCGACAGCTCATCCAGCGCGGTCAGCAGCTCTTTCATTTTCGAAGAGTCCACCTGCTGTGACGCTGACATCCGATCAGCCGTCCACGTTTCGTTCTGAAGCGTCAGGATCAGGTTGTCGCCCTGCTCGATGGACAGTGTACGTTCGTTTATCGAGTAATCCCGGCGGACAAGCCGGCGGATCCTGTCGGCGTCAGTCTGGAGGAGGTCACTGTCGATCCAATCCTCAAACCGGGTGGAGATATCCGCGTCCACGCGGGCGGCATATACGCGGTTCTGTTGCGGCACCCGGACAAACCGAAATCCCGGGCGCGACAAGATATTCTTGCCGATGATGACGTCGGCCAACAGGGCGCCGCCCTGTTCCTTGAGAGTGACTCGCTTGCCCCGGCCGGACAGTCCCGCGGCTGACTCGTCCAGCGGGTCGACCACGCCGCACGCTTCGTGATCAGCAACGTTGTCCGTGCGAAAATCGTCCTTCTTGATGTCAATGACGCCGGCGGCCGTCTTAGCCAGCCGGTCCCTGGCATCGGCCGGGTAATTGTGATGAGACGGTATCGTCCATCGGCCCTGTGTAAACGTCACTTTGAACGGGCGTGCCGAACCGGTCGCCTCATCGTAGTCGATCACCTCCAGGGTGGTCGCGTCGTTCGGGTCGGTGAAATCCGGAAAGAACGGTTCGCCCTGGTCAAGGAACGCTTCCGGAGTAATCCGCGCCGGGCGAACGAGAATAGCGATGATCGCCAGGACCACGGCTACTGCGCCCAGAATCAGCGTCTTCTTGGTCTCACTCATGTTTAGCTCCTTAACCTCCTGGCCGCGGTTTCTCCCTCGCGTTCACGCTGACGCCGCTGCACGAAGATCCAGACTCCCATGATGAACACCGGAATAGGCGGCAGAAGCACGGCCAGTGTCTTGATGCGGCTCTGGATCGATCTGATGGCTACTTCCATACTGGCCTTTGCACGCTCAATGCGGGCCTGTTTCTTGGACTCGACGTTGGCCTTAGCCACCTCGAACCTTCGGTTCTCGACCTCCTGCAGATTCCTCATCATGATCTGCTTGGTCTGGTCGTCGAGATCGGTCCGGTTCTGTACGCGGGCCACTTTCTCATTGAGACGGTCCTGGGCCTCGGCCAGAGCCAGTTGGGCCTCGTTTTCCGCCTCCCGTTCCTGGTCGATCCGCCGCTGCACGTACTCGCGGGTCCGCGCTTCGACCGCCTCGAGGGTGCGATGTCGAACCCGTTTCTTGCGCAGGGTGATGAACGATTCGTCCTGCACCAGCAGGTCCATGCAGTTTAACGCAAATGTCACGTTATCGAAATTGAGCGTCTCGATCCCCTGCTGGCGGAAAAGGAAGAACTGCTCGGAGATCATATCGATGTCGGCCACAACCACGGCGTTTACCCTCCGGATTTCCGTCGCCCACTGTCCCAGGCTGTCGGGGAACGTGCCCACAGTGTCCACCGTCTGGCCGGTAGCGTGAGCGGCGATGATGTATGATTCGCCGGTCGGTAAGCGGCGCGGGTTGCGGTTGAGGCTCATGCCAAAGAAACCGCGCTGGACTACCTGGTCCCAGTTGAGCACGCCCGAAAGATGGCCCGTACGAAGCAGCGGTTCAAAACTGAAAGGCGTCATCCCGGCCTTAAACAGGTACCCGGAATAGAGAACGACGAGCTCCTGAAGGTCGGCCGAGGCCGGGCTGGCCTGACTGAAAGCGTCCGCGGATTCGTTGCCCTCGCCCACAAAGACGATCTCGGGCGGCAGTTGCCCGAGGCTGGGGTGAGGATTGTAGGTGTCCCAGACAAGCTGCGAGAAATTCCACTGCACGCCGATCCGGGCCAGGAAAGAACGAATGTCGCCTTTGCTCTCCGGCTGCTGGGTTTGCTGTCGCATGAACGGGTTTGACTGCGCACCCGGCGGCAGCACCGGTGACAGGCCCGGGTCTACCATCGGCAGCGGGTCTATGAAAAGCAGAGTCGGGCGCCCCTGCAGGACGTACTGGGCCAGGTTGTCCATCTTCGGCTGTGAAAGCGATGACGGCAGCACCACCAGCAACCCGTCCAGCCTTTCGGTGATCGGCTCGGCGGGGTCGACCTGAACGACCTCGTACTGCTTTTTGAGTTCAGAGACAATGGACCAGGGCGGCATGGAATTCATCGTCTCGAAGTCAAAGCCGCCCCACACCTTGGCCTCGGTGGTCAGCACTCCGACGCGCTTGCGCTGCGTTTTAGCTACCACTCTGATACTGCGAATCAACTCGTACTCGACCGGCAGCCCGGTGCTGAAAAACGGGATGACTTCCTGCCCGGCCCCGCTGGCGAAGGCCACGCCCATGAACACGCCGGCCGTACTGACGCGCGCGCTTTCGGAACTGACTACCTCACGGGGCTGAATCCCGAACTTGTCGCGGGCGTCTGCGGCCTCGGCGGAGAACGGTTCGGTTTCGTGGACGAGCACTTCCACCTTGTCTCCGGCCGCGGCGTCGATTTCCTCAAGCATGCTAAGCAGATTGGCCCGCGTCTCGACGTACTGCCGGGGCACCTCGGGGCTCACGAAAACCTGGATCAGCACCGGCCGGTCATCGGGCAGTTCGCTCAGCAGTTCTCGTGTTTCGTCCGACAGCGAATGCAACCGCTCGGCGGTCGTGTCAAGACGGAAACCGGGCCGGCCAAGGATGGCGTTCACGCTGATGACGGCGACGACCACGGCTACAATACGGACCGCCTGGTGAAGCCAGTAGCGTCGCCCCTCGATGTGGACCGGCCAGTGGCGACGACCGAGGATTACGACGTTCAGATAGAGCATCAGCCCGGCGAGGGACACGAAATAGAGCAACCCGGACAGGCTGACTATGCCTTTCGCGAAATCGCCGAAATAGCGAAAGACCGAAAGCGGCAAAAGCTGTTTCTGCAACCACTCGTTGAGCACCCAGTCCGAGGAACCGGGCAGGATGAAAATCGAACAGAACAGCGCACCGAGGATAAAACCGATGGTCACGTTAGCCGTCAACAGTGACGCCAGCATGCCCACTGACACCAGGGCCGCCCCGATAAGCCAGTAGCCCACGTAGTTGCCGAACATCAGCCCGAGGTCGGGCGAGCCGAGCCAGAACAAAACAATCACGTGGCTCAGCGACAGCAACAGCGACGCCGTAAAGACACCCAGCACTGCCAGATACTTGCCCAGGACGATCTCGACGTCGGTAGCTGGCAAAGTCAGCAGAAGTTCATCGGTGCCCTGCTTCCTTTCCTCAGCCCAGACACCCATCGTGAGCGCCGGCACAAAGAACAGCAGGACATAAGGAAAGAAGGAGTTGAGCTGGTCAAGGTTGGCCAGATTGTTGGCAAAGAACCGCTGCTGCCAGAAGGCCGCGGCGGCCGACAAAAAGATGAACAAGGTGATAAAGATGTATCCGGTCGGGCTGCTGAACGACGTTCGCAGGTCGCGCCTGAAAATCACCCAGATCAGTTTCCAGTTCAGCCTCATACCTGGCCCCCCGCGTCCGTCTTCGTCGCCGGCCGCCCGTAGTCGGTCAGCTGATAGAACGTTTCGTCAAGCGATCTGTCACTGGTCATCTGGCTGGTAGAACCGTCATATACCAGACGTCCGTTATGGATAAACAACACCCGCTCAGCGACCGCCTCGACCTCCTGCAGGATGTGCGTCGAGATCAGAATCGTTGTGGACTTGCCGAGCCTGGTAACGTTCGACCGGAAATCCCGAATCTGGTTGGGATCAAGCCCGGCCGTCGGTTCGTCCATGATCAGAACGTTCGGTTCGTGAAGGAGAGCCTGGGCCAGGCCGACGCGCTGGCGGTAGCCGCGTGAGATTTTGCCGATCGGCTTTTCCAGCACTTCGTGCAGCGCGCACTGTTCAACCACCTGGTCCACACTGCGCTGCAACTGCTGCTCGGACAGGCCGCGCGCCTGCCCGAAGAAGCGCAGCGATTCCAGCGGCGTCATGGTGTCATACAGCGGCCCGTCCTCGGGAAGGTAGCCCAGCCGTGTGGCGGCCTGAAGCCGCTGCCGCTGAACGTCGAGACCGGCAATGAAAGCCGTCCCCTCGCTCGGCGACAGAAAGCCGCTGAGGATCTTCATGACGGTGGTTTTGCCGGCCCCGTTGGGGCCGAGGAACGCCACCACCTGCCCCTTGGGAATGGAAAAGGTAATGTCTTTGACAGCCACAAACGGACCATAGTACTTGCTCAGGCCTCTGGCCTCGATCATGGCCGGGGATTCATCTTGAGGCATCAAACCACTCCTCACCTCTATTGTTAGTGCCTTTTAACCGGGTAACCGCCGACCATACATAGTCGCGGTGAAACCCGGCTAAAATAGACAAGTCGCCGCATGTTGTCAAGGCTCCGGGTTGGCCGGGTTGGCCTGCCGCATCCCGCCAGGATACCTATGCGCGCGTCAAATTAAGAATTATATCGCCCGGGACGCCGGAGGTTCCAACAGATTGTCCCCCGCCACAGAAAAGACTCACCCCGGTGATCGGCGGGGTTATTTTGGATTGAATAGGCCAGTTATGATATTTGGGGATAGACTTTGATCCAGGGAACCCCACAGCAAGCTGTGGGCCACCCGGGCGACAGGACTAAGCACGCGCGATCCCGCTTGACCACAGTGATGGGTGGCACTATTTTCTATTTATGGAGAGTTTGCTTGATCTAATATACCGGTGCGGTCTTCCTGTGGCTGCGACGATAATTCTCGTTCTCTCTGCGGTCAAGGGCAAGGAGAAGGGGAAAGGCAATATAATGGCCTTGGTGTTGATTATATTGGGCTCCGCGACGATCTGGTTGGGCTGGTACCAACAAGATACCGCTCAACGTCACCTGAAAACAAAGATTGATCAGATTCTCAGTGACGGTGCTAAAGAAGAACAAGCCAGGTCAATTCTCGAAGCGATTGATGGGGTTCAAGGTACGACCGACACGACTCTTGTTTTGGTGCGTAACCTAAGCTCTGATACCGTCATGCCGTTTGTCGCAAGGGTTGATACTTTCTATGTGTCCACTGAACCGGGGGAACTTCATCCAGTAATGCCACGAACACGACTCCAGAGAGTTGAGGCCAAGTCCGTGCTCGCACAAGACCTGCCATCAGGGGAAAAGCTAACTCAGTTGGTTTTCAGGGACAGAGAGAGTCGTGTTTTACGAGACATCAAAATAGACTTGAAGTTTGACAAACCTATTCTTTCGGCATCCTATCAGTTTCTTGGCGCAGTTGTGATTGATCAAGGCTCCAGGTTGATTCCAAGTGAAGACTCAACTCGTCTCTTTTTTAGCACAAGTTACTTGAGTCCATCAAATGACATTTGCATCAATATCATCAGTCGAGATTCACTTGACATTCAGGAAAACCTCAGTCCGTAAGAGTCAATCAGACAATCATTGAACTCCCCAAAGGGCCATAGGGGCACCTGCGAGCTCCCTTACCGGCAATAGATAAAAGTTATATCCTCGGGACGCCGGAGGTTCCAAAAGATCCCTCCCCGGATGATGATTGCCCATTTCACATCGTTTTCAGTCGGGAGACCGTGCTATGCGGCCGGGCGGATGGAATAAGGGAAACAACGGCCCGCCCGTCATCGGGAGCAGGCCGCACTGTATGCGAACATAATCTGAAGGCAGAAAACCGGTTCCCGGCGAATCGGGCCGGGACGGCCTCAGTCGTCTGCCGGAGGATCGCCCGAATCGGCCTGAGCACTGCTGCTCACTTGAACCGGCGGCCTGGGGACCAGCAACCTTGAAATGGCGGGTTGCGTGCTCTCCGCGCGGTCTCCCGACCCAGCCTCGTCGAACTGAGCCAGCGCCGGGTCGTCCGGATGCTCGTGTCGATAAACGTCCAGCGGCATCATGCCGTCGATCCACGACGGGTTCATCGGGTAGACACTGGGATTGAACACCGTCGAGTACATGTGCCACACGAGAATGGCCAGCGAGGCCAGCCAGGCCTCGTAGTAGTGGATAACCAGCATCACGTCGAGAAAACCCTTGGGAAACCACAGGACGGCGACGTTGTCGAACCAGAGGAAGAAGCCGGTCAGAATCATCACCACCGTTCCCCAGACCAGGGCCCAGTACTCGGCCTTCTCGACGTAGCTGAAGCGGCCGAATCTCGGCCTGTGAGCCGCCAGGTTCAGGTTGTACTTGATCATCAGGAAGAACTGCTCGAAGTCGCGCAGCGTGGGAAACATGTCCCTGACAAACTGTCTGCCGCGTGCGGTGGTCAGATAGAGGCCATGCCATACAGTGGCAAAGATGAACAGCACGGCCGCCACGCGGTGAATAATGCCGCGAAGCGGAAACCCACCTTCCCACCCGAACATGAGATCCACCCACCAGGACGCGGCGTAACGAAGCGAGAAACCGGTCAAAACGAGAACAACAAACGTCACCATCAGGAACGTGTGTTGCCAGGTTTCATTGGTGGTCATGCGCCGGATCTGCTTCTTGGCCCGCACCAGCTGAATCTGTCTGCGCAGGTCGACGAGCCAGTGGACCACCATGGATCCGATGATCAGAAGAATGGCAACAACGTAAATGTTCTTGACGACGTCGGCTGCCGGAGTCTGTGAGATACCGGGTGCTTCGTGAATCGGTGTGTTGGCCATGGCCGCTGTTATGCCGGGATGGCACTCGCCGCAGGTATGCTGGAGGTTGGCGGTGTTGACCGAGGATGCCGGGTCGGTCGACGAAAGAACCATGTGGGCATTGTGGCATGAGGCGCAGTTGGCCACCGTGACGTCGCCGGCCTTGCTCTTCAGGCCGTGGTAGCTGTCGTACCAGGACCTCAGGCGACCGGTGGGAATGTCGTACTTCTCGTTCAGGGAAGCCGACTCGTGGCACGGCGCACACGTCGCCTCGGCTACCCGGGTCGGGCTTACGGGTGAACGAGGATCAGACGGCGCGATAATGCCGTGCTCACCGTGGCAGTTAGTGCAGACCGGCGAGTCCGTTTCGCCGCGCGCCACCAGTTTGCCGTGGATGCCCAACCAGTACTCCTGTTCGACGCTGGAGTGACACCGACCGCAGGTTTTCGGGATGTTGAAATGGTTTATGGTCGATTCGTGGTCGCCGGGCCCGTAAATGCGATGGGCAGTACCGTTACTGGAATGGCAGTCGTTGCAGGATGCCGCCAGCAGGACGCCGCCGGAAATCGCCCGCCCGTGGACACTGCTCTTGAACAACCTTATGGCTTCACCGTACAGAATCTCATGCTTGGTGGTCAGGTCGATGTCCTCGTGGCACGTACCGCACGTTTTGGGAAGGTTCTCCGGGCTGACCCGAGATGCCCTGTCGCTTGAAGGCAATATGTCATGGCTCCCGTGGCAGCCGGCGCAACTGGGGACGTCTTCGTCCTCACCCACAACGACCCGGCCGTGCTTATCGTAGATCCGCGCTTCGTAGGCGTGACAATTGCCGCAGTCGACTGCGACCAGGTCCTCCGCATGGGGGTAATCATCAACCGTGGCCAGATCGACGTGGCACTCTACGCAACTCATCCCCGAGTGCGAGGACAAACCGACCGCATCCTCGCCGACGTACATCGACACTTCATTGTCGTGCCGGTCGAGCCCCGTCAAGTTCGGATCACCGTGGCAGCCCAAACAAGTCTCATCGTCCTGCGCCAGGGCCCCGCCCCCGGCCAGCAGAACAATCACCGACAATCCGGCCAGCCATCTTCGTGCTGCGTCGTGTAACATGTTGGTATCCCTTACCCTCTTCTTCACTGACACGGCTTTGTGTCAGCGTGCGGTAGACCACTGTGTGGGCAAGTGTTGACTTATGCCGAAGCTCTCAGTGCGGCGGTTGAGCGTACAGGTTTCATCACCTTGCCTCGGTGCTGGTTCCGCGCGTACGTTATCGGACGCTAACCGATATCTTGTGAAAAACGTAACAAAGCCTATCACATTTGTCAAGCTTTCAATCGCCTAAGGAATCACATTTGTAGGGTACCGGATCAGCCAATCGAGAGGCAAACCGGCCGGGCTTACCGCGGGCCGCGTAAGTACCTGCCTGCCCGCACGATACGTGACTTACTTAATGGGGGAGCTTAAGCCGCTCCGGCAAATCAGGATCGCCAGCCACGGGCCTTGACAAGCTCTTCCCGACGACGGATCACGGAAATAAGGCAACCCAGCAGGATAAGCGTAGTCCCGAGCCAGACGAGATTGATCCCGGGTTTCCTGGAGACGTCCAGGACCAGCCGGTCGGCGGGCGTATCCGGGAGCAGGCCGGGGATGCTAAGTATCACCGCACCCTCGTCGGCCAGAATCCGCTCGATCGACATACTATACTCCTGGTCCGCCACGACGAATCTGGCCGGTTCAGAAATTACCGTCGGGCGGCCCGTGGAATCCTCGGTGTGCACGACTACCGGAGTAATCGTCGAGACCGTACCCTCGTATTCAACGTCGACTCTCGCCAGCACCCTCATGCCGCTGGTTCGCGGATCCATGTGCCCCCCCATTTCGAAATCGCTGAACGAAACTTTGATATCGCCAATCCGGCGGGCCTCTCCCTTCTTCAGGGTGAGGCCGTTCGTGTTGCCACCGGCCTGAACGTCTTCCGGGGCCAGATACAGATCGTACAGGAGCGACCGCTCTATAAACGGCTTGCGCATTATGCCGCCCATTCGCTCGGAAAAGTACAGTTGCGGATGGATCTCGTCCGGGCCGGCACCTTGATCGAGAGTCAGAATGAGCTCGTTGTTCGGATGCTCGAGGTCGTTGACCATGCCCAGGTACTGAACGGTCAGCCCGTACGAATCAGCCTCGGCGCTCTGCCCTCTGCCGATGACCAGTTTCTCACTGGAGCCTAAAGCGGATGATGCCAGGACACCGATAAGCATCAGGCCGAACCCGAAGTGGGTCACTTCTCCTCCCATCAGTTTCCAGCGGCACGGCAGAAATTCGGCCAGCGAAATAACGTTGGCGGTCGCAGCCATTGCAGCCGTGGCAAAAAACAGCAGGTAGAGGTAATCGCTGACGCCGAAGGCTGCCGCGACCCCGATCGTGATCAGGAAAACCGCAAGAGCCGGCAGGAGCGATTTCCGAAGATCCGACTTGAAGAGGTAGACGAGCATGCCGCCCACCACGAGCGTGAACAGGATTGAAAACGTCAGGCCGGTCGAAAGCAGAAAATAGAACAGCCCGAACCCTACTACCGCCGCAGCCGCCAGGGCGAGCGCTACTTTCCCGCCCGCAAAGGGCAGCCGATAGGCCGTGAACTTCAGGTAAGGCGATGACGTAAGCAGGAAAGCCATGATTATGGCAAGCGGCAGGGCAAAGGTATTGTAAGTCGCTATGTCCGCTGCCCGCGGCTCGGCCGTGAATGTCGATGTCAGGATTGGCAGCGACGACCAGAACAACACAATGACACCAAAGGCTAACAGCACCGTGAGAGCTGCCAGCATGGCAAACTCGCGGCCGAAATAGCTGAGATCGACCGGCGCTGACGGGATCCCCCTGGCCCGTAGAATGAACAGAAGCACCGTCATGGCGGTAAAGAGAATCATGAACCCGACGAGAAAGACGTTGACCCCGAGATCAGTAAAACTATGAACGGAGAATTCCTCCAGGACACCGCTGCGAGTGAGAAACGTTCCGTACACGACGAGAAGGAATACGAAAGCCGACAGCAGGAGGTTGATTCTGCGGAGACCTCCGCCGCGGCGTTCAATAATCAGGCCGTGCAGGAGCGCCAGAGCGATCACCCAGGGGACAAACGACGAATTCTCGACCGGATCCCAGGCCCAGTAACCGCCCCAGCCCAGGGTCTTGTAGGCCCAGTAACCGCCGAGCACGTTTCCGGCGCCGATCAACAGCGCAGATAGCGCCACCCACGGAAAGACCCGGTTTACCCACCCGGTATACTCGTGCCGGATAAGCGCCGCCATGGCAATCGCGAACGGCACCGCCGCAACGGCGTAACCGGCGAAAATGACGGGCGGATGAATGACCATCCACGGGTCGCGAAGCAACGGATTCAGTCCCAGGCCGTCCGAGGCCGGAACCGGCAGCTGGGCAAAAGGAGACAGTTTGACCAGGATCAGCAGGAAGAACAGGTTCACCAGGCTGAAAACGGCCATCGCGTAGTCCTTGTACTGCGCGGCCCATCTGAGTATGAGATACCCGCACAGGGCGTTCATGAATAACCAGAGAAGATACGTACCCTCCTGCCCGCCCCACAGGCCGGAAAGCACGTACAGAAAACTCTCAGCGCTCCGGGAGTACTCGTACACGTATTTGAAAGCGAAGTTGTTCGAGAAGAACAGGTACAGCAGGTATGCCACCGCCAGCGACGCAAAAATGACAAAAAGATGGTAACTGCGATGAGCCAGCGTCTCGAATGCGGCTTTGCCGCGAGCCGCGAGCAGAAAGGAAATGCCCGCGAGCACGTTGGTGACAAGGGCAAACCAGACGGCCAGCTCGCCCGGTACTTCATATCCCATCATCAAACCCCGGAGGTGCCTTGCGCGTCCTGATGCTTGCGGACATTCTGATACTCGTCGCCGCTCTCCCCCTGGTATTTGGACGGGCACTTGACCAGCATCTGTTCGGCCACAAAGGTGCCCTCGGCGTCCGGCTTCCCTTTGAGCACCACCGAGGTGGCCTGCTCGAAGTTGCCGGGTACGACGCCGTAATAAACCACCGGCAGCCTGGGAGCAAGGGCAGGATCGACCGCCTCGGTATCGTAGATGCTGAATTCGAGGCGGGACGCCGCCGCGTTATAGGTCACGTGATCGAAATCGATCTTACCCATCACCTGGACCACGCGGGCACTCCGCCCGGCCTCTCCAATCGAAACGTACTGAACGGTTGTCTGAAGGAAAGCCGAAGCCCCCCATACGAGAAACACGGCAATGATGACACCGCCAACGATGTACCTGGCTGTCATTTCGACCGCTCCTCGAGTCTCCTGACCTTCTTGTCCAGGCGCCACAGAAAAACAAAAAGACCGGCCCAGATGACCAGTGTAACGAACATGGCTATGTAGTTGCCGTCCACTTGCTAAGCCTCCTCGAGACCCGCCCGGATAAGCACCGTTACCCGGCGCGCCAGCGAAAACATCCAGAAGAACAGAACCGTAAACAGAGCCAGCGACGAAAAGAACACGATCCGCACGGCCGGCCCCATGGTGAATCTCAACTCTGAACTGACGACTGAGTCCTCCGGATGGAGCGAAGGAACTATCCGGGGGACCACAAAAATGAGGAACGGCACCGTGACAAAGGCAAAGATCGCATACACGGCCGACAGTGCCGCGCGCCTTTCCTCTACGTCAATCGCCCCTCTCAGCGCGAAATAGGCGCCGTATATCAGCAGGAGAATGAAGATCGAGGTCTCCCTGGGGTCCCAGTTCCAGAACGAGCCCCAGGTTACCCGGGCGAAAATCGATCCGGAAACAGTCGCCATCAGGCAGAAGACAAAGCCGAGACCGGCCGCGGCCACGGCCCGGTCGTCTTCCACGATCGCCTTCTTACCGAGATACCGGAGTGAGAAGATCATCGACATCGTAAATGCCAGGACACAGATCCAGGCCTGAGGTATGTGGTAGTAAAAGACACGACTGGCATCGCCGATGGTCTGCTGCGGGGCGGGCAGCACGTAGCTGCCGACGATCATCGCAGTCATTCCAACAAATAGCAGTATCTTCCACCACATAATTACTACCGGCTCGCCTGCGGGGCCGCCTATCGTGTAACGTTTGGACCCATTATATAGAATATTAAACAAAAGGCAATACGTTTTTGATCCCTCTTGTTCCGGCACCGGCCGCAGCCTCGGCCGTAACGCCCGTCCGGGAGCAAGCCGCATCTAACTACCTGTAGCAGCAGGTCTTAGGCCTAAGATTGAGAAAAATTGTCGGAATTGGATAATTTCTCCGCTCAGGGACTTGACAAGCTATTACTGATTGCCTAAGATGGTATTTAGTACACCCGCTAAAGCAATCGTTTAGGCGTACCGGATAACTTTACACCAGCGCGGTCTAATAGCACAAGTAACCCCCGGGGCTTGTAGCAACCGGGTCGAAACGTATTGCATGCATGATATAAGGAGTCATTGTGCAGGCAAAAGTTATTGATGTAACTGATCGGACAATCTACCTCGAGATTGAAGATCAGCTCCGCTTCAGAAGCGGATACCAAATCTGTAAGCCGGGCCGTCGGTTGGCCCCCCTGGATGAAGTAGAATTCGATTTTGACATCCGGAATCGCGACGGTGCCGTCGTGATAAACGCCATACTCGCCCACCCCAGCGGGCGGG
The DNA here is from genome assembly GCA_035529075.1 of Acidobacteriota bacterium. Lineage (NCBI taxonomy): Bacteria > Pseudomonadati > Acidobacteriota > Acidobacteriota bacterium. The sequence continues at coordinate 523,753 of DATKXK010000010.1, forward strand.
TTGGCCGCAGAAACTCAACGCTCCCGTAGCCTCAGCCCCTTCCGTCCAGCAACGACCGGCGAAAAAGCAGAGCAGCGCCGTATAGCGCCGTTATCTTGACTATCCCCCGTCTGCCCCGTATACTCTATCCTTCGCGGGCCGATCGTTTCGGTCCCGCGCACGTGCAGCTTTGTCGTAAAGGGCGGAGACGCCTGTCGGAAGGGATAACGACGTGAACAAGATTGGTATTATCACCAGCGGCGGCGACTGCGGAGGCTTGAACGCGGTCGTCAAGGGGGCGGCTCAGATGGCAACCCGCAGGGGCGCCATCGCCTATGCCATCCCCAACGGGTACGCCGGCCTGTACAACCTGACGCATATGGACAGCCTGGTCGAATTGACCCCGGCACGGGTCGATTCCTTCAGTATCGGCCTGGCCGGGTCAGAGGCGGGTCATTCCCGTGTCAAGATAGCGGCGATCAAGGACAAGCACAAGTATGAGCGCATAAAGGACGGACTGACCAAGTTCGGCATTGACGGTCTCGTGATCAGCGGGGGTGACGATACCGGCTCGGTGGTGCTGGACCTGGCAGCGCAGGGAATCATGTGCATACACGCGCCGAAAACGATGGATCTGGACCTCGTGCCGTATTCCGTCGGCGGTGACTCGACCATAAACCGAATCGGCTTTCTCGTCCGCGAGCTCAAGACGACCGGCCGCACCCACAATCGGATCATCATCATCGAGGTGTTCGGCCGGTACGCCGGCCACACCGCCTTCAGGGGCGGCGTTGCCGGAGAGGCTGATGCCATTCTTATTCCCGAGATACCCGTCGACTTCGACGAACTCTACCGGCACATGCGGAAGTTGTACACCAAACGGATCCTGGAGAGCGACATAAAAACCGGTACGTACACGATCGTGGTAGCCGAGGGGCTGAAGGACACGACGGGGCATGCCATGTACGACGAGAACGCCGGGGTGGACACTTTCGGTCACAAGAAGCTGGCCGGGGCCTCCCGGTACGTAGCCTCAGAGCTGACCAAGCGCCTTCAGGCGGATGATGAGGTCAAACGGTTCATGATGCGGCAGGGCATGTTCGTGGAAGAACTGTACACGGTTCCGGAAATCCGGACCATTGTGCCGAGTCATCTCGTCAGAGCCGGCTCCACGTCGGCCTTCGACGCCAATTTCGGTATGGAGGCGGGAGCGAACTCGGTCGTTCTGCTGCTTAAGGGATTATCCGGCGTCACCGTGAGCGGCTTTGCCAAGAACACGATTCAGTACATGGATATCAAGGACGCGATCAAGCAGCGGCTGGTGGATCTGAACGCCGTCGCCCTCTATGAACAGATTGGGTTCTGCTTTGGGCGCGTGCGTGCCGATTACGAACCCGCCGTGCAGAAGATGACCGGGTTGGTTGACCGGCTGTATTGACCGGCCGGTAACGCCCACTGTGCACGGTTGCCGTCGGGACGGCGACAACGCCAGACCCCGATTCGACGGGAGCCCTGCGTGAAAGCGGCCCAGAATTCTTGACTGGAGACTTGTCTTTAAACGCCGGATTCCTTAAATATGGTGTAGCCGATCACGCAGTCCGCACAGTATGGACAGGATGGGGTATCATGGATACAGATTTGCGATTCGACGTGGGCACTCACCCGCCGGAGTACAGCGGACGCCAGGACGAGTTTGTTTTTGAGCAGGATCGGATATGGGAGTTCAATCACCGCCACAAGGCGGTTCTGGCCAATTACGACATCGTCCTGGACGCCTGCACGATAATCACTCTCTCGGACCGCATCAACGGCCGGTCGAATCTCGGGGCGCTTCGAAACCGGCAGCTACGCCAGTCGGTAATTCTATCGGCCGGCCTGGCAGCGGTGGCGGTGGCTCTTCACGGTCGGGGCAGCCTGACACGGGTGCCAAAACACCACGTCACCAAGGAGTTGCAGAACCGGCTCAAGAGAGCGAACGACCGGACGGCGGCCCAGGTCATGGCCGAAGTGCTTCAGACTACCACCGAGACCCTGCCGGAAGGCGAGCAGGTGCTCATTGAGTCCGCCATTACCGAGGGTGCCCGTATAAAGCCGGGCAAGGAACCCGGCGGAAATCCGACCATTCCGGTCGGCGCCGTGTTCGGCCTGGACCGACACCGGGCCGACTACGGGCTGAGTATGCCTCGCAGCGTGACTCAGTTATCGATGGGCTCGGATGTCATCGACGGCACGACCAAGTCGATCAAAGGCTTGCACTCCAGCCTTACCGCTCTCTTTATCACCGAGGCCAACGTGAAGCGCCATTTGCCCGACATCTACGTGCAGCGATGGATGGGTGGAGCGTTTTTCCCCGAGTTCAATCCGCGGGAGGCCAAGCTGCTGGAGGCCGCGGACATTATTGCCAGGGCCTACGGCCATTCCGACATCGGCAGATTGAGCGCCTTCTTTCTTGACCGACCACGCCACGAGACGCCCATTAGCATCCTGAACAAGGCGGGCATTTCCACTCCCATGGACAAGGACGGTGATCTTCTGCCCGGGGTCATCCTCGGCATTGACGGCCTGAAGTTTTCCGACGGGCGCGGGCTCACGTCGATGATCGGAGAAATCGGCGGCTCGGCCGAGTGGGCCCTTGGCGTCCTGCCCCTCGTGTGGCGAGGCGGCCAGGCTATCGGCATGCTGACCAGCCAATCCTCCCTTACCCGCAAGGACCATAGCCCGGAGGACCGGTGGAAGGAGCGCTTCCATTTCACGGAAGAAGAATTCCTCCTTATCCAGGACGCGCGGTTCGAACGGAAACCGTATTTCACCATTGACGACATTATCGATGATCCCTTTGCCGGCGGCGTCAGCGCTTTCGGCGGCATTACAGACAACCGCTACCTGCCGTTCATGCACGGTGTCGAGACGGATGCGAATAACCAGCAGATCACCGTCAGCGTGCTCGTAATTAACTCGCTCGGCACGGTGGAGTGCTGGCAGATGGCATTCAAGTGCAATCAGAATCTGGAGCACACGACCAACCTCGTGGGTTCGCCGAAGGCACAGCTTGCCGAGCTGAACGGCAGTGATCTGCAGCGGGCTATTGCCGGAATGCTGGAGAACGAGCACATGAGCAGACGGTTCCGGATTTTCTTTGACAACGAATACTACCCGGCCCTCATACCGGTGCGCGACAGGATAGTCCTGTTGCAGCGCGCCGTCCGGGGACTGGTGGAGCGCGGAGTGCTTGACGATCGGGACCGTGAGATAATCAAGGCTGCGCAGCAGTACGCGCCGGACTGGTTCATTAACTCGGACTCATAGCGTACTCCGGGCATAAAACGACGGTCCGACCCGCGTCCGGCAACGGCCGACCGGTGCGTTTTCCCTTGACATTGGCGGGCGCCCGGCTATACTACGGTTAGACGGCTGACCAAAGTTCTTTTGCCGGCCGATCGGATCGAGCAATGAATGCCGGGCAGCAGCACGCTGCCGGGGCACAAGATAACCTGCTTCGGCAGGTTAGCACGGTACCACATTGTTTGGGACAAGGTGGTAGTACCTTTGACCCGGTCCACGCGGGCCGGGTCATGTATGTTAGCCTCCCCGACCCAGCCTCTTGCGAATTGTCTCTTTTTCACTATATTACAAGTGAAATGCCGGTTGCCGCTTAAGCGGTGACCTGAACAGACATTACGCGAGTGTCCCGGATACCCGCCGACAGGTACCAGCGAAGTTCCTGCGCTCAATGGTATATGAAAAGTCCCTATCGGTTTCTGTCAGTTGTCTGCGCGCTTCTGTTTCTGGAGCCGCCGGCCGTCCTTGGTCGGGTTATTATTGACGATCCCGGCTTCTCTGATACCGTGTTTGTCGACTCGGTCAGCGTCACCATACCCGAATCGGCCGTGCTGACCGTCAGTTTCTGTAACGACCAACCGCTGGCCGCTGTCGAGGTCACCCTGGCCTACGACTCGCCGGACCTCGTAATAGACTCGTTCTCATTCACCGGCAGCAAGATTGAGTACATCCAGTTGAAAGGCTGGACTACCTTCGACGACACTACCCTGACGATATTCGCATTCCAGTCCGACGAAGGCCTGATTTCGTTCGGCGAAGGACTCCTGGGTAACCTGTACCTGTCCTGTCCGGAGGGCACGGAACCGCAGGTGGTCGCTTTCGATACCACGACGGTTATCATCGACCTGATCGTACATGCAACCTTCTTCACCAACGCTGACGTGCTCTCCTTCGTCCCGCAATTCGAGAAGGGCTTTGTCAACCTGCATACCACCTGCTGTGAGGGGAACACCGGAAACGTGGATGCATCCCCCGACGGTGTGGTCGATATCGGTGACCTGACCGACCTGATCGACTACCTGTTCATCAGCAAAACGGAACCGTCCTGCCTCGACGAGGCCAACGTGGACGGTTCGGGCGACGGCGTCGTCGACATCGGGGATGTGACCTACCTGATTGTGTATCTTTTCGTGTCCGCCGAGACGTCCCCCCTGCAACCCTGCCCTTAGGTCATTATCGCACACTTTGACGCACGTAGCGCTGCGGCTGAATAACTTACCGTGCCAAATCGCGAGGGCTTGTCGGTGGGGGTGGTGAGGCAAGTCGTTGGGTCATAAAGAAAAGCCACCGAGCGGGATCGAACCGCTGACCTATTGATTACGAATCAATTGCTCTACCAGCTGAGCTACGGTGGCTTACCTGATATCCTTCGGTACGGGCCGACCAAGAATTAACCTAAAACGGCCGGCTTGTCAACTCAAAACGGATGAATCTCCCCTGCCCGTGCGCGTCACAAAGACCGGCCTGAACGACCGCGCAGCGGGCCTACCTGATACGCCTGAGCAGGCCCACCACCCGGCCGACGATCTTGAAATCGCCGGTGCGCCTGCTGACGATGATCGGCTGAAAATCGTCGTTCTCCGGCTGTAGTCTTATCTTCTTGGCCTGAGGAAAGAACCTCTTGACAGTCGCTTCGCCGTTCATGACGGCCACGATGATGTTGCCCCTTTGGGCGGTCGGCTGCTTCTTCACCACTACGACATCACCATCGAGAATACCCGCGTTTTTCATGGAATCGCCCGTGACTTTCAGGCTGAAGATCTCCCCTCTTGGCAGAAAGGACTGATCCAGCGCGAATTCAGATTCCACGTTCTCGACGGCGTCGATGGGAACGCCGGCCGGGACTGAACCCACAAGGGGGACACGCACGATGTCGCGGGCAAACTCCCGGGTCAGCTCGATCCCGCGCGATATGTACTCCTCCTTCTTGATGTACCCTTTTCTGATCAGCGCCGAAAGGTGCGCCCGGACGCCGTTAGTGGATCGAATAGCGAAGGCCTCTCCGATCTCACGGATCGTGGGCGGCTGTCCCCGCCGGACAATCTGGTCGCGAATGTGCTCGAAAATCGCTCGCTGCCGGTCGGTAAGTTTTTCCTTCACATACGTACCTCTCGTTTTCGGGCCTTGGTCACGCTGCCAAACTACTGCCCATCTGTTCATCTGTCAATAACAAATCACTGCTCATTCGGGCCCTCTGCCGCTTTTTAGCCGAGCGGCTCCAAAAAAAGGCGGGCCCGGTCTCGGGCCCGCCGTGCTTCGGATCGCCGATAGCGCAGAGCGCTACTTGTTCTCGGCCTCCTGGTCGGCCTTGGCCTGGGCTATGATCTTCTGGGTCTGCTCATGAGGCACTTCCTCGTAACGAGCGAACTCCATGGTGAAGACTCCCTGTCCCTGCGTCATTGAGCGCAGGTCCACCGAGTACTGGTAGAGTTCCGCCTGCGGTACAGACGCGCGGATGCGCTGATAGCGTCCCTCGGGATCCATCCCCGCGATCTTTGCCCGGCGCGAAGACAGATCACCCATGACATCGCCGGTGAATTCATCGGGCACCAGCACCTCCAGGCTGTAGATCGGCTCGAGCAGAACCGGGTTGCACTGCATAAACCCTTCCTTAAACGCCATCAGCCCGGCAATCTTGAACGCCATGTCAGAGGAATCAACGTCGTGGTACGAGCCGAAAAACAGGGCCACTCTGACGTCGACCACGGGTGCCTTGGCCAGGCCGCCGTGCTGCATGGCCTCCACGATTCCTTTTTCGACGGCCGGTATGTATTTGTTCGGGATCACACCGCCCTTGACCTGGTCGACAAACTCGAACCCACCGCCACGTTTGAGCGCTTCAATCCGCAGGTGTACGTCACCGTACTGGCCGCGCCCGCCGGTCTGTTTCTTGTGCCGGTACTGGTTTTCCGTCTTTCCTCGAACCGTTTCTCGGTACGGGATTTTCGGCCTGGTCAACTCTGCTTCGACACCGAACCGCGTCTTGAGCCTCTCCATGATGAAGTCAATTTGCATTGAACCCTGCGCGTACAGTACCTGCTGTTTGAGCGCGGGGTCGGCCACGAGCCGGAAGGTCGGATCCTCTTCTTTGAGTTTGCTCAGCCCGGCGGAGATTTTGTCCTCGTCACCCTTGGATTTTGACGTCACGGCCATGTCCATGACCGGATTGGGGTAGGCGACTCCGCCCACCGTAACGGACAGACCCTTTTCGGCAAGAGTGTCACCGGTATGCGTATTTTTCAACTTGACCACGACGCCGATATCTCCGGCCGGCACCACCGATATCTCTATGCGGTTTCTGCCCTGGAAGGAGTAGATCTGAGCAATGCGCTCGTTGGTCCTGGTCTGCTGGTTGGCCAGATCAGTGCCGGGCCTGGCCGTTCCGCAGATGGTGCGAAAGAACGTCATCTCGCCGAGATGGCCCTCAGAGACCGTCTTGAATACGTATGCTACGGTACCGGCTGCGGGGTCGGGTGAAAGTTCCACTTCCTTATCAGTCCCGCTTTTGCTCGCCTTCAGTGGCGGCATCTGATTGAACGACGGGAGGTATTCAGCTATGAAGTCGAGCAATACTTTAACCCCGACATTCCCCAGTGCGGACCCGCACAGGACGGGGAAGAGCGTCCCTCGGGCGATTCCCAGGCGCAGCCCCCTGACGATATCCTCATGAGAGAGAGTACCTTCGTCGAAGAACTTCTCCATCAGGCTGTCATCAGCCTCGGCGGCTACCTCAATGAGGCTCTCGCGCTCGGCCTGGGCCCGATCCTTGAGGTCTTCCGGAATCTCGGTTTCGGTGCGCTCGCCGCCGGTATCGAATTTGTAGGCTTTCATGTGCAGGAGATCCACGAGCCCGTTGAAGCTCTCGGCCTGACCTATGGGGAGTTGGACAGCCACGGCGCCTTTGCCGAAGGTCGACTTGATTGATTCGAGACTGTTGTTCCAGTTGGCGTTTTCCTTTTCCATCTTGTTGACAAAAAAGAACCGCGCCGGCCTGTTATCGGGCAGCATGCGCCACTGCAACTGGGTTCCGATCTCGACGCCCGCAACGGAGTCGATGACCATGCCCACCGAGTCCGAAACATGGATGCTGGAAAGCAGCCCCCCGACGAAATCCGGGTGACCGGGGCAGTCCAGCAGGTTCAGTTTGAGCTTCTTCCACTCGAAAGCCAGTAGTTTCGACGCGATCGACGTTTTTCTGCTTATCTCGGCATCGGTGTAGTCAAGCAGAGAGGATCCGTCATCGACGCTCCCGATCCGGTTGTTCGCCCCGGCGCAAAATGCTATGGCATCGGCAAGACTGGTCTTGCCACAGCCCCGTTGTCCGGCCAGACAGAGATTACGAACATTATCGGTGGTATAGTCCTTCACCAAACGACCTCCAGTATCTGATTTCACGGGTAACAGTGACCCGGATGGTAGCCTACAGGCTGCGAGCTAACAACTATACCAAAATGCCGGGACTTTGTCAATCCGTTTGAAGATCGGCAGGTTCTCGGGGCCGGACGAGAGACAGGTGAATGCGGCGCGCTTTTTCAGACGTAAAAAAGCCCGCCTACGCGACGTATGCGGGCTTGCGGAGAATCAGTTGATCTTCAGTCTGCCTGCACAAACTCGGTCTCGATGGCGATATCCACGTCGTTACCGACCACCAGACCACCGGCATCAAGAGTCTTGGACCACGAGACGTTGAAATCCTGACGGTTGATCGTTGTCGCCGCACTGAATCCGGCCCTGGTCTTTCCCCCCGGGTCCTTGATCACACCATGTAATTGGCAGTCAAAGGTGACTTCCTTGGTGACGCCGCGAATGGTGAGGTCGCCGACAAGCTCGAATTTGCCGTCCTCTCCCATAATGACCTTTCCGGATTTGAACTTCATCGTAGCGTGGTTTTCCACGTCCAGGAAATCCGCGGAGCGAAGGTGTTTGTCGCGAGCCTCGTCGCCTGTATTTACCGACGCCACGTCGACGGAGAACTCGACACTGCCCTTTTCCATTGCCCCAGGCTCAAGTGCGAGAGTGCCGGTGAAATCAGAGAAGTGGCCACGAGTGTTGGAAATCACCAGGTGCCCCACTTCGAAATTCACCGATGAGTGGGCCCGATCGACCTCCCAGTCAGCAGCGCTGGACATTGAGGCCATAGCCAGAACCGCCGTTACTGCAAGCACAATTCGATTCACCATGTATAACCTCCGATTAAACTGTGGTGATTTGCGTAGAAGACTATATGCCTGTCACATCGCGGTCGGACTGCGGTTCCGGGACCGTCGCCGGTATGCAACGTGGCGGCACAACCTGCTTAAAACTAAGTAATTTCCATCGATGGTAAAAGCGAAAAATGCTATCCCCGGAATACAAAGACCAGCAGCGCCCCGGTCACGTAGGCCAGTATCCACCAGATATAGGCCAAGCGGGAGTAGCGGTGAAACCAGGACGATACGGCCCGATTCCCTGCCGTAAGCCGGTGCCGCCAGGCCAGCGCGGTATCGATGACCATGCCGGTCAGGGATGAATAGCCGAGAATGCCATGCAGCGAAAAAGCACTGCCGGTGGAACCGATGATCATAAAGATCGTCGCGGTGACGTCAAACGCGACTCCCGCGGTCAGAAACGCGAGCACTCCCGCGCTGACCAGCCGCCGTCTTTGCGCGTTGACGATGCCCACGGTATATGCGATCAGTGCAAGATTGACTATAACGGTGCCGGCAATCAAGATTGGCTTCACAGTATGGCCTTTCCTTCTGTTGAGGTATTACGGTGAAACAGCGAAAACGGCGGCTTAGTTCAAAAAGAGTTGGCGCGTCGCAGAGCAAAGGCCGGGCAAGCTCCGGCCATTGAGCGGCCAAATTCCGTTGACTCCGGAAATAGTCCCGATATATTTCATATGACTACCAGTCAAGCGGCCCCTGAGCCTGTCTCGATCGGAAATCGTTCAGCCCCCGTCGGAGATTGTTCCGGCGGGGGCCGGTTCATAAGGTCACCGTTGATTGTCTGAAACCCGCCTCTGACGGACGGCTTCAAAGAGGCATATGCCGGTCGCCACAGAGACATTGAGGCTTTCCACGCGACCGGCCATAGGAAGCGACACCAGGAAGTCGCAAAGCTCGCGCGTAAGCCGGCGCAATCCCTTGCCTTCTGAACCCATGGCCAGAGCAAGCGGCCCGGTCAGGTCGGTCTCGTACAGGCTCTTGTCTGCCTGGTCGGCCGTTCCGATTATCCAGATCCCGGATTCCTTGAGTTGCCGCATAGTCCGAGCCAGGTTGGTCACTTGCACGAAAGGGATGCTTTCGGCGGCACCACAGGCCACGAGCAGAACTGTCTCAGTCAGCGAGACGGAGCGGTCTTTTGGGGTGATCACCGCGTCCACCCCGGCTGCATCGGCCGAACGAAGGCAGGCGCCCAGATTGTGAGGATCCTGCACATGGTCCAGAATCAGCAGAAACGGCGGCTTGTCCAGCCTGCCAAGCAAGGCGAACAGAGCACTATCGTCCAGGACGCTCACCGGGGCGGCAAGGTCGGCGTGCCGGTGGATTCGGCCTTTGCTTGATCGGGGGTTCTTGACCAGTGGTTCGGGCTCCTTTTTTGCTGAGACTCTACCTGTGATGGTCCCTGGCCCGGCCGGCCGAGCCGACAACGATTCTAAGGGTTAACCGTCGTTCCTGCAAGCGAAAAAGCTCCAGTGCCCCGGCCGGAAACGCGATTGCCGGTTGACCTGACCTTCGGGGGAAACCTATCTTGGGCCCGACGTGTTTAAGACCCGTCGACAGGGTTTACCGGGTCACCGGCGGGCGCAGGCTCCCTGAGACCGGATTGAAGGCTGTTTACAATGTCTATTGGCAAATTCTCTTCGCTGCTCTGCTTGATACTGGCTGCATCCATTCTTGGTTCCTGCGGCGGTGACGACAACGGCACCGGCCCGGAGACGGACAGCACGCCGCCTGCGGTCATCAGCACGTTTCCCTCCGATGGTGCCGTCCAGGTGCCCTTGAACGCCGTTATCACCGCTTCGTTCTCGGAGAAGATCAACCCCGCTTCACTGACACCGGCCTCGTTTTTCGTTAGCCCGGGCGTCACGGGCACACTCAGTTACGCCGATTCCACGGCCGTTTTCACCCCGGACGCTGATCTCGATTCGGCCGTGCATTTCACCGCCATCATAACGACAGGCATCAGGGATAAAGCCGGAAACGCCATGGCGTCCGATTTCTCATGGACGTTCAGGGCCGTGCTGGATTCCGCTACCGCCGACCTCGAGCCGCCCCAGATTACGCTCAGCCGCCCGCAGGACGGGGCGATAGTGGGTGATACGCTCACGATCCAGGCCGACGCGACCGACAACATCGGCGTATCACGCGTTGAGATTTTCATCGATCATACTCTGGTCGTGCCGGGCGGGGATGTAGCGGCGCCGTACGAGTATGCGTGGGATCTCTCGGCTCTCGAGATCGCCGGCGAGCACACGGTATATGCGGTGGCCTTTGATACCGCCGGCAACAGCACCTCCACCGATACCGTACTGGTCAGTCATCTCTGGCGGCTCCTGGCCACCGACGGGGATGAGCCGCACGCCCGCGATATCAAAAACGTGTGGGTACGCAGCAGCGATGAGACTCTCGAGTTTCGCGTTGAGACCAACGGTAACTGGGCCGATTACCGTTCGGCGACCGAGGGGATCGACGTGGCGTTCTTTTTCGACGTGGACCGTGATCGGTTGACCGGTGACACGGCTGTCTTCGGCCAGACTATCCTGATCAACGATATCGGCGCCGAGTACCGCGTGGTAATCGGCAACCACGGTGACAGCCTCGCCAGGTACAACGGGCTTCTCTCAAGCTGGCAGTCAATCCACGGCCCCAGCGGATTCGCCTATCGATCCATCGCCAACGACACCAACATATTCGAGATAGGCATTTACCGTTCGCAGATGACCGACCTGGAGGATTCACTTGATATCGTCACAGCCAACGTCCTCCTGCCGTCTACCTGGGACTGGGCACCCAACCAGGGACACGTAACGTATTATCTGAATACGCCCCGCCTGTTTGCACCCGAGCAGCCCGCCATCAGCGGCTTCACGAGCGAACCGGAGCCGCTCTCCCCCGCGCCCCGCAATCCGCTGGATTAAGGCCCGGGACTTGTACAACCGTAGCCGTCAGTCCGTCTGCTCCGCGAGTCTGTCGGCGGCCAGACCTCCGATTCTCATTGCCGTCGCCGCACCGGATTGATCGAGGTCGAAGTCGACCTCCAGGTTCTCAGCCATCCCCAGGTGGTAGCCGGCAAACCGGGTTTCGGACATCGGCAGAAACGGTATCTCCAGGGGAGGGCTGGGCATGGCGGGGGCGACGCCGATGTTCTTGCCTTCACGCCAGACCATGAGAAAATAGATACTTTCTTTTTCACCCCTCAGCTCGACCACCGTTTCAGCGGCATTAGCTTCATAGCCCGACGGAAAGGTACCGACGGCGACGACGTCCGTTATGGCCCCGATCCGGTCCCGGTAGGCCGCGAGGCGCCCGTCCACGAGCTGGCGTACCGACCCGACCCGCTCCTGCGGTCGCATGGACGCTTGCTTGAACGGTTCATAGTCTCCCTGAATCATCCCCCTGAAAACGGCCACGGCCTGATCGTTCAGCTTTTTACGTTCCTGAACGCCGGACGTATCCCCGTAGGCCATCACATCGAGGGCATCCTGTCCCTGAGGCGTAATTGTCAACCATCCGGTCTCGACCCGTCCTGTCAACCGGCCGCCCGATGGAAGTTCGTAGGTCCCGGCATAATCCTGCAGGTCGACGGAACCGTCCCCGTTGATTGCAGGCGGCAGCGTGACGCTGCCGCCGAACGCCAGCCTCTCGATTCTGTCTCTGACCGGATTGAGGAGTGCCCGGCCCTGGAACGCCTGGTTGCAGAACAGAATGGTTACGACGTTTGAGTCGATGTACCGCCGGACCTCGGCACTGTTACCGAGCATACTGCCGCCGTTGTGCTGGATGAGCGTACCGAACGGCGAATCCAGCACGTCCCAGCCGTAGGCATATTCGTTGCGAGACGGAGTGAACAGCTTCTCCCTGGCCTGTTTTGAGAGTATCTTGTCGCTCAGCAGGGCCAGGTGCCACCGGTACATATCCCCGGTGGTTGAAAGAATGCCGCCGTTGCCGAGCAGATTCCAGTACGGGTAAGGTTTCTCCAGCGGGGTTCCGTTGTCCGTTTCACCGACATACCAGTGGGCTACCACGTTGTCTTCCCACTTCGGCAGTCGGTAGCCGGTGTGCGTCATCCCCGCCGGTGTAAAGAACTGTTCGCTCAGGAACTGCTCGTACGGCTGGCCGGACACGATTTCGACGATGGCCGCCAGCAGCGAGTACCCGGTGTTGGTGTACTCGAACCTCTCCCCCGGCCGGAAACCGACCGGCCCGGACAGCGCCCGCCTAACGACCTCATCCCGTCCCGCTTGTTCGTAATCGCGGCCAGTGCTGACAACGAGGCCGGCGGTGTGGGTCAACAGGTGATGAAGCGTGATACCCGTTTTGTCTTCCGGCACGCTTTCAAAGTATTTGCCGATGAAGTCCTCGGTTTTCAGCTTGCCCTGCATCTCCAGTTTCACGACGGCGGCGGCGGTGAACTGCTTTGTTATCGACCCGGTGCTAAAGACGGTAGCGGCCGTGTTGGGAGCGCTCTCAGAACGAATCGCCAGGCCATACCCCTTGTTGAGAATGATCTCCCCGTCTTTGGCTACCAGTACCGCCCCTGAGAAGCCGAACGGGGTGATCCGCGTCAGATACTCATCGAGCCGTCCGCCCAGCTCGCCACTGACTGCGCCGTTCTCATTCGTTTGCTGTGCCGCGCAGGCGACCAGGGCCATAAGGATCAACACTGCCGCGCCGACAGTTGACTGTTTCACCAATCCGGTCATTCTACATATCTCCTTATGCTGTCTTTGATTCGGTATACCCAATATCGCCGGTTTTCTATACGATGTCCAGTGCCCGCGATGATTCCGCTGCCGGCCTGAGAGATTCAGGACGATCTCGAACCGAGAGCCGACCTTTAAAAGGCGGAGAATCAGGTGGCCGGGGCGGTGAGCCCGACAGAGAACGAGATACAGAGCAGGCAGGAGCACGAGGCTCCTGCCCTGGTGATTTCGGGTTTCTCCCGGCCTGCAGTCAGCCGGAACCCGACTTAGGTTGCCTGGCAGTTGTCCGGGCCGCTGTCCACCCTGCCGCCGGAGCCGGCGGCGGTATCGGGTCAGCGGCTGTCGTTCTCGTCAAATTCCTCTCTGGTCAGACCGAACAGGACGGAATCGTAGTACTGACCATTAAAGAACAGGTGTCTCCTGCGCCTGCCTTCACCGAGGAAGCCCAGCTTCTCATGCAGTTTGATCGAGGCTTCATTGGTATGTATGCAGGCGGAATTGCACTTCTGATACCGCTGTTCATGAAAACAATACCGCAGCAGGATGCGGGCGGCGTCTTCAGCATAGCCTTTCATTCTGTGGGGTCTGCCGATGGTAAGTCCCAGGCTGAAGGTACCGTTTTTCATGTGCCTCCCGTGCAGTGAGATGCCTCCGACGTCAACTCCTTCGTGGGTTTCGACGGCGAATATAATCGTACCATCCACGTCTTTGCAGTCGGCATACTTAGCCAGGAATTCTCTCAGCATTTCTGTCGAGGTCGGCAACTCGGTCCCCAGTTGAAGCGACTGTCTGGAAGGGCTGTCAAGGGACTCTACGAAACGCTGCTCGGCGTCGTCCACTCTCAACGGGCGCAGTCTTACCTTATCGCCCTGCCAGAAGTAATTCGAATAATCCATACGAAGTCCTTTCATGTCAGTTCCAATAAAGCCCGGGCAGACCGTGACCGGACCTTCTCCTGTCCTCGGTCAGAGCTATCAGGGGAGGTCACCGTTCGGCGGGGACGGAGCGACTGGCAGCAGCCGACACTCGGCTGCATGCTGTGGTCACAGTGAAGATATTATCTTAGAGGATCATCGTTCTAAACCAACCTCGCAAGACCGCTGTCCGGATTGAAAGCGGACCAACAGTCTTTACAGGTCAAGAAACAGTGCTTATAGATATCGTCTTACGACAGCATTTCACTTTTGTTTCACGGTTGGTTCTTCAGCCGGCCCACGGCGGCGGGATTCAAGCTTATTCGGAAACGCAAGGCAGACCATGCCCTGCCCGTGCAAGCGCTGGACAGCAAAAAAACCCCCGCGCCACAAGGGCGCGGGGGTCATCTATTTACTCCCGGCAGCGCTCTACTCTCCCACACCGTCTCCAGTGCAGTACCATCGACGTGGACGGGCTTAACTTCTGTGTTCGGAATGGGAACAGGTGTTTCCCCGTCGCTATCACCACCGGAAATTCAATTTCACAGCATTCGGAATGAACACGGACATCTTCTAACAGGCGGCGCAAGGCGCCCGAGAAATGCTCGTTGAGTAAATTTAAATGGTTAAGCCTCACGACCGATTAGTACCACTCGACTGAACGCATTACTGCGCGTACATCTGTGGCCTATCAACCTGGTTCTCTTCCAGGGGTCTTCAGAGACCGAAGTCTGGGAGATCTAGTCTTGGAGTGGGCTTGGTACTTAGATGCTTTCAGCACTTATCCCTTCCCAACGCAGCTACCCTGCGATGCGGCTGGCGCCACAACAGGTGCACCGGAGGTTGGTTCGACTCGGTCCTCTCGTACTAGAGTCAACTCTCCTCAAATCTCCTACGCCCGTATCAGATAGGGACCGAACTGTCTCACGACGTTCTAAACCCAGCTCACGTACCACTTTAATTGGCGAACAGCCAAACCCTTGGGACCTTCTCCAGCCCCAGGATGTGATGAGCCGACATCGAGGTGCCAAACCCCCTCGTCGATATGGACTCTCGGAGGAGATAAGCCTGTTATCCCCGGAGTACCTTTTATCCGTTGAGCGACGGCATTTCCATGCACAACCGCCGGATCACTAAGACCTGCTTTCGCACCTGCTCGACGTGTCCGTCTCGCAGTTAAGCTCCCTTATACCTTTACGCTCTGCAGCCGATTACCAACCGGCTTGAGGGAACCTTTGCGCGCCTCCGTTACAATTTGGGAGGCAACCGCCCCAGTTAAACTACCCACCTGATACTGTTCCTGAACCTGATTCAAGGCTCAAGGTTAGATACCCGATAGCACGAGGGTGGTATTTCACCGGTGGCTCCACCGATCCTAGCGGACCAGCTTCAACGCCTCCCACCTATGCTACACACGCAGTACCAAATACCAATGTCAGGTTATAGTAAAGGTTCACGGGGTCTTTCCGTCCCGATACGGGTAAACGGCATCTTCACCGCTGCTACAGTTTCACCGGGCCTCATGTTGAGACAGTGCCGCAGTTGTTATACCATTCGTGCAGGTCGGAATTTACCCGACAAGGAATTTCGCTACCTTAGGACCGTTATAGTTACGGCCGCCGTTTACTGGGGCTTCGATTGAACGCTTCACCACCGAAGCGGCTGACGTCTCCTCTTAACCTTCCAGCACCGGGCAGGTATCAGTCCCTATACGTCGTCTTGTGAGACTTGGCAGAGACATGTGTTTTTAGTAAACAGTCACCGCGACCGATTCTCTGCGGCCACGTTCGGCTTACAACGCGAAGTTACTCACCTACTAGTGGCACTCCTTATCCCGAAGTTACGGAGTCAATTTGCCGAGTTCCTTAACATGAGTTCACCCGAGCACCTTAGGATTCTCTCCTCGCCTACCTGTGGCGGTTTGCGGTACGGACGGCGAAGTAACTCGCTAGAGGTTTTTCTTGGCAGCGTGCTTATGGTCATTTAGGTCTAAAGCGACCGTATCCATCACCTCTCGGTGTTAGGCTCGTGGATTTGCCTGCGAACCCCACCTACTGGCTTAGACCGGGACAACCATCACCCGTCTGACCTTCACTTCTGCGTCACCCCATTGCTGATAACGCGACTTCACCGGTACAGGAATATTAACCTGTTTTCCATCGACTACGCCTTTCGACCTCGCCTTAGGAACCGACTAACCCTGGGTGGATTAACCTTGCCCAGGAACCCTTAGGCTTTCGGTGAGCAGGTTTTTCGCCTGCTTTATCGCTACTCGTTCCGACATAATCACTTGTCTTCGGTCCAACCGGCCTTACGGCCGGCCTTCAGCCCAAAGACAATGCTCCCCTACCGCTTGTACTTGCGTACAAACCCATAGCTTCGGTGCCATGCATAGTCCCGTGAATTATCGGCGCGGAGTCACTAGACTAGTGATCTGTTACGAACTCTTTAAATGGTGGCTGCTTCTAAGCCAACATCCTAGCTGTATCAGTAATTCCACATCCTTTACCACTTAGCATGACTTGGGGACCTTAGCTGATGGTCTGGGTTGTTTCCCTCTCGGCAACGAAGCTTATCCCCCGCTGCCTCACTCCCGGACACCATTTTGCGGCATTCGAAGTTTGGTTGGGGTTGGTAGCCTTGTGGGGCCCCTAGCCCATCCAGTGCTCTACCTCCGCAAAACTGCAATCCGAGGCTGAACCTAAATTCATTTCGGGGAGAACCAGCTATTTCCAGGTTTGATTGGCCTTTCACCCCTATGCACAGCTCATCGCCCAGTTTTTCAACACTGGTGCGTTCGGACCTCCAGTCCGTTTTACCGGACTTTCATCCAGGCCATGCATAGATCACCTGGTTTCGGGTCTACTCCCTGCCACTAAACGCCCTATTCAGACTCGCTTTCGCTACGGCTCCGTGAGAATTTCACTTAGCCTTGCGACAGAGAAGTAACTCGCCGGATCATTATTCAATAGGCACGCCGTCAGTCCGGAGCCTCCGAAGAGGCGCCTTTCCTCCGACCGCTTGTAGGCACACGGTTTCAGGTACTATTTCACACCCCTCCCGGGGTACTTTTCACCTTTCCCTCACGGTACTAGTTCACTATCGGTCACCGATTAGTATTTAGCCTTGCCAGATGGTCCTGGCGAATTCAAGCAAGATTCCACGTGTCCCGCCCTACTTGGGAGGTTCGACGGGAGTCGCATGCGTTTCGGTTACGGGGCTATCACCCTTTCCAGCGGACCGTTCCAGATCCTTCACCTACACATGCGATTTGTAACTCCCTGGCTTGACTGACACCAAGCCGGTCGATTCCCGCGACACCGGTGGCACAACGCTGTCAGGCTTTAACGTGCCACCCGGTTTAGGCTATTCCCCGTTCGCTCGCCGCTACTCAGGGAATCACGGTTGTTTTCTTTTCCTGCGGGTACTAAGATGTTTCAGTTCCCCGCGTCCACCTCGCGCGCCTATGTATTCAGCGCGCGATGACCGGGCATGACCCCGGCCGGGTTACCCCATTCGGACATCTCCGTCTCAATGCTTGTTTGCAGCTAAACGGAGCTTTTCGCAGCTTACCACGTCCTTCATCGTCTATCGGTGCCAAGGCATCCACCGAGTGCCCTTAGTAGCTTAACCAAAAGTCTACTCGAGAACATTCCTGCAGGGCGCATTTGCGCAGCCTGCTAGAAGATGCACAATCCGTGTAATATTCGGATGCTATGAAGTTGTCAAAGAACAAAGTGACCGCCGGGCGGTCCGTCTATCTTGCCAAATTACAGTCTCGTTACCTAAAGTGGAGATGACCGGGATCGAACCGGTGACCTGTGGCTTGCAAAGCCACCGCTCTCCCAACTGAGCTACATCCCCTAAATACTTTCTATGGGCCTAAATGGAGTTGAACCATTGACCTCGCGCTTATCAGGCGCGCGCTCTAACCAACTGAGCTATAGGCCCATGCACTTTCCAGCCGTCGCCCGGTTGGTAACCCTATCTATGACTAAATAGCCAGCTGAAGAACGGAAGTCCGCAAAAACATCAGCATATCGCTCGACCTCGGTTGATTGGTGCCACGGTACGGCACCAACACACCTTGCTCCTTAGAAAGGAGGTGATCCAGCCACAGCTTCCGCTACGGCTACCTTGTTACGACTTAGCCCCAGTCGTCGATCTCACCTTCGGCGCCGCCCTCCTTGCGGTTAGGCAAGCGACTTCGGGTGCTCCCAACTTCCGTGGCTTGACGGGCGGTGTGTACAAGGCCCGGGAACGTATTCACCGCTGCTTGCTGATCAGCGATTACTAGCGATTCCTCCTTCATGGAGTCGAGTTGCAGACTCCAATCTGAACTGAGGCCGGTTTTGGGGATTGGCTCCACCTCGCGGTATTGCAACCTACTGTACCGGCCATTGTAGTACGTGTGTAGCCCTGGGTGTAAGGGCCATGAGGACTTGACGTCATCCCCACCTTCCTCCGGCTTGTCGCCGGCAGTCTCCATAGAGTCCCCAGCATAACCTGATGGCAACTATGGACAGGGGTTGCGCTCGTTGCGGGACTTAACCCAACACCTCACGGCACGAGCTGACGACAGCCATGCAGCACCTGTGCAAGGGCCCCCGAAGGGGAAGCCGACTTTCATCGGCGGTCCCAAACATGTCAAACCCAGGTAAGGTTCTGCGCGTTGCTTCGAATTAAACCACATACTCCACCGCTTGTGCGGGCCCCCGTCAATTCCTTTGAGTTTCAATCTTGCGATCGTACTCCCCAGGCGGGGTACTTAATGCGTTAGCTGCGGCACCGAAGGGGTCGATACCCCCGACACCTAGTACCCATCGTTTACCGCTTGGACTACCAGGGTATCTAATCCTGTTTGCTACCCAAGCCTTCGCGCTTTAGCGTCAGTATCGGTCCAGAGAGCCGCCTTCGCTACTGGTGTTCTTCCAGATATCTACGCATTTCACCGCTACACCTGGAATTCCGCTCTCCTCTCCCGTACTCAAGGTCTGCAGTTTCGGATGCAGGCTGGCAGTTGAGCCACCAGTTTTCACATCCGACTTAAAGACCCGCCTACACGCCCTTTACGCCCAGTAAATCCGAACAACGCTTGTCCCCCCCGTATTACCGCGGCTGCTGGCACGGAGTTGGCCGGGACTTCCTCTGTGGGTACCGTCAGGCACAGGGCAGTTACTCCCTGTACGGTTCTTCCCCACTGACAGGGTTTTACACTCCGAAAAGCTTCATCACCCACGCGGCGTTGCTGCGTCAGACTTGCGTCCATTGCGCAATATTCCCTACTGCTGCCTCCCGTAGGAGTCTGGGCCGTATCTCAGTCCCAGTGTGGCCGATCACCCTCTCAGGCCGGCTATCCATCATAGCCTTGGTAGGCCGTTACCCTACCAACAAGCTAATGGAGCGCGGACTCATCCCCAAGCGACAGGTTGCCCCGCCTTTGACCTCGCGGTGATGCCACCATGAGGTGTCATCCGGTATTACACTCCCTTTCGGAAGGTTATCCCGGACTCGAGGGCAGATTGTCCACGTGTTACTCACCCGTTCGCCACTTTACTCGTCCAACCGAAGCCGGACTTTCTCGTACGACTTGCATGTATTAAGCACGCCGCCAGCGTTCGTTCTGAGCCAGGATCAAACTCTCCGTAAATATTCAAATTCACGTTTGTCATGATCCCGAACAGATACGAACTCTCGTTCATATCGTTCGTATTCACTTGTAAGAATCCAACCGAATCATAAGATTCGTGGACCCGCGATATGCGAGCTTCGACGGTTTCCCGTCTTCAGCGTGGCTATTCAGTTGTCAAAGAACATAGTCTCGAAAAAAAACTGCCCGACTCTCTGGCCCGGCAGCTCAAGCATAACAGCATACTGAACTACCGGTTCCCTGTCAAGACTTTTTTTTGGGCAATTTTGCCCTGTTTCCTGTCCCCGATCCGTCCCTGTGACGGTTCCGGACGCGCTCTTGAGCGCACCTTTAGGGGCCGCCGGAGCCAAGGCTCCGATTCCCCTATCGGCAGTGCATGATATATCTTTAGTTCCAGCCTGTCAAGCCATTCCGGATAAAAAATGTCAAAAAAGCTCACACTCGGACAGCCGGCCCGTGAACCGAGGCCCCCGGCCGAGATCGCCACCGGAGCCCGCAACTGAATATCGCAAAACCTCTTACGAACAAAACCGCCCCGCCGCGAGGCCGGATTTCACCGCCAGCCACCTCCTCCTGAGCCGCGCCCGTGCGCTCCCGCATCGCACGGCCGGGACACCGCATACCCGGCCTGTCCCATCTTTACGGGGGCAGGACGGTTCCCGGTGAACGGGAACAACTTGAGTCCCCGGGATGTTGTGGGGGCTGTTTGTGCCGAGGCACTGCTTTTTTTCTGAATCGATTCTGAGTCGAACGAATCCAATTCAGAAAAGCAAATCGAAAGGACAGGAAACAAAATGCTTGTAGTGACCGAACCGGCCGGCAAAGCGCTCTCTGAATTTCTGAACTTAGAGGATGCCAACGGCCACCATCTCGTGATCTACCTCCAGGGATACGGCTGAGGGGGCCCCTCGTTGGGGATGGCTCTGGAAGAGTCAGTGGACAAACTTGAAAAACTCGAATCGGACCGCTTTACCGCCTATATCGATCCAGGTCTGAAGGATTTCGTGGACGGGTTCGGTTCCATACATATTGACTATGTCGACCGCAACGGCGACTTCGGCGACAGCGGGTACCTGGTGACAATTGTCGATCCCGGGGTGGCCGGAATCGGCGGCAACGGTGGTTGCGGCTGTTAAGAATTGAAATTCCGATGCACGAGCAGAGCCGGTCAGAGATGGCCGGCTTTTTCGTTGCCGTGACACGCGCGTGGGTCATTCACGTACACGGCGGCACGGTCTTACCTATGATGCAGCCCGCCTGTTTACGGAATCACGGTCTCCTGCCGACTAAAGACGTAACCCGCGGCCTGTGGATGTCCGGCAGCTGTCAGGAAGGCTCGCTGGACCTGAACGGGTTCGGATTAGTTTCTTGACTCGGCCGGGTATTTGGGTATAGTTTAGGGTTGATGCCGGGGTAGCTCAGATGGTTAGAGCACCTGTCTGTGGAACAGGGGGTCGGCGGTTCGATTCCGCCCCCCGGTATTACTACCGATGGCGCGGGAACTTACCGCGAGTCCCACGAAAGAAGATATCACCTGTCTCAAGGTCCTGCTGTCATTTACATATATCGGCCCGGTCCGTTGCCTGTCAAGTGTAAAATTCACGGCGCCTCTTTCCGGATCCGCTCCAGTTGCCTGCATATCCAGTCGCTCATGCTGCGACCTTCAGTGTGCGCCTGGCGTTCGATCCAGCGCTTCAGAGCCGTCGGGACCCGGACCGACAAATGTTCATCTCTTGATTTCGGCTTTGGCATTGTGCTCTCCACTTACAAGTAAGCACATTGTCACACATCCTGTCAAGCTCTTTTTTCAGCTTTTTTCAGCAGCCGGGACCGGTGGAACACGCCGTGTCACTGACATCTGGGAAAGGATATGAGTGACTGGACAGATCCGGCCCCGGCGCTCAACTATATGTTCAGGGCGGACACCGGCGTCCGCCGTTCGTACGACCGCAGAACATCCTGCTGCTCGACCTTGAGATACTGCTGGGTGGTGGTGACGTCCTCGTGCCCCAAGATGTTGCGGATCAACAGGATATTGCCAATGTCCTCGTAGTAGTGTGTGGCTGCCGATCGGCGCAGCTGGTGGGGAGCCAGTGCAACCGGTGGATCTACCAGCTGGCCGCACCGCTCGAATATGTGCCGCACGTTTCGGTAGATCAGCCGACGGCCGCG